>NZ_BAABBP010000018.1:0-71247 GCF_039538025.1 Comamonas faecalis | reverse complement strand
CGGCAAAACATTCGCCGCTTTGTGCTGCCACCTCGCAGACCCGACAGACGTTACCCGCGTGAGGTGCGCATGACCAAGACTCACTACCCCATCAAGAAAAATGCCGCTCAGGCTTAACTGAGCGGCATTGCTCCCCATGGAGCCCGTTGCCCCGCCAAAGCGGCAGGTGCAAGGCGCAAGGCGCAGCCGGGCTGGTGGCCCGGCGAGCATTTGCAACGCCGCAGATGCCGCTTTGGCGGGGCAACCCTTGGGGCAAGGCAGCAAAAAACCGCACTCTTCGTTGCGCGCCTTGTCCAGGCCGCCAGCATGGCCTGCGGCGCGCGCCTCGATTGCGGCTTTTTGCTGCCTTGCGGGCCCCATGGGGAGACCTTGAGCACGTTCTCAGGCCACCGCGTCGGCCGGCAGGCGCTGCAGCATGGCCAGGCTGCGGGCAATGGTGTCGCGCAGTTCGCGGCGGTCGCAGATCAGGTCGACGCCGCCCTTGGCCTGCAGGAACTCGGCGCGCTGAAAGCCTTCGGGCAGGGTGACGCGCACGGTCGACTCGATCACGCGCGGGCCGGCAAAGCCGATCAGCGCCTTGGGCTCGGCCATCACCAGGTCGCCCATGAAGGCGAAGCCGGCGGACACGCCGCCCATCGTAGGGTCGGTCAGCACGCTGATGTAGGGCAGGCCCTTCTTGGCCAGGCGGGTGAGCGCGGCGTTGGTCTTGGCCATCTGCATCAGCGACAGCAGGCCCTCCTGCATGCGTGCGCCGCCGGTGGCGGTGAAGCAGATGAAGGGCACTTTCTGCTCGATCGCGGTCTCGACGCCGCGCACGAAGCGCTCGCCGACGACCGAGCCCATCGAGCCGCCCATGAAGTCGAATTCGAACGCGGCCGCGACCACGTTGATGCTCTTGACCGCGCCGCCCATTACGACCAGGGCGTCGGTCTCGCCGGTGTTCTCCAGCGCCTCCTTGAGCCGCTCGGGGTATTTGCGGCTGTCCTTGAATTTCAGGGCGTCGACCGGAATCACCTCTTGGCCGATCTCGTAGCGGCCTTCGCCGTCGAGGAACGCGTTCAGGCGCGTGCGTGCGCCGATGCGGTGGTGGTGGCCGCAATTGGGGCATACGCTCTGGTTGAGCTCCAGGTCGGACTTGTACAGAACGGTTTCGCAGCTGGGGCACTTGATCCACAGCCCCTCGGGCATCTGGCGGCGGTCGGCCGGGTTGGTCTGCTGGATCTTGGTGGGCAGGAGTTTTTCTAGCCAGGACATGGTGTTGTGTAAATCGTTGAGCGTTGAGCGCGTGGTGCGGCGCTCGACCGGAATCAGGCGTCGAGTGCCTTGCGGATGGTGCGCAGAAAGTCGATGGTGACGCCGACGACGCGCTCGTGCGGCTGCTCCTCGATGAGCCCGATGATGCGGCTGCCGATCACGACCGCGTCGGCCGTACGGGCAATGGCCTGCGCGGTGGCGGCGTCGCGGATGCCAAAGCCCACGCCGACCGGGATCTTCACGTGCTCGCGGATGCGCGGCAGCATGGCCTCGACCTCGGCCACGTTGAGTGCGCCCGAGCCCGTCACGCCCTTGAGCGAGACGTAGTAGACGTAGCCGCTGGCCACGCGCGCGACCTGCTGCATGCGCTCGGGCGTGGAGGTGGGCGCCAGCAGAAAGATCAGGTCGATGCCGTGCGCGCGCAGGTCGGCGGCGAAGGCCTCGCATTCCTCGGGCGGGTAGTCGACGATGAGCACGCCGTCCACGCCTGCGGCCTGGGCGTCGCGCGCAAATGCGCCGTTGCCGTGGATCTGCTCGTAGCGCTCGACCGGGTTGGCGTAGCCCATCAGCACGACCGGCGTGTTCTGGTTGCGCTGGCGAAAGGTTTTCACCATGTCCAGCACCTGCACCATGCCCACGCCCAGCTGCAGGGCTTTTTCGCCCGCCTTCTGGATGACCGGGCCGTCAGCCATCGGGTCGGAGAACGGCACGCCCAGCTCGATGACGTCCACGCTCGCCTCGACCATGCCGTGCATCAGCGCTGGCGTGATGTCGGCGAACGGGAAGCCGGCCGTGACGTAGGGAATCAGCGCCTTGCGGCCTTCGGCCTGCAGGCGTTCAAAAGTGGCGGCGATGCGGCTCATGCTTTGTTCTCTCCCTTGACCTTGATGCCGCGCGCCGACGGGCGTTCGTACAAGTCTTCGCCCGACAGGTCGGCCACGGTGCCGATGTCCTTGTCACCACGGCCCGAGAGGTTGACCAGGATGGACTGGTCGGGGCGCATTTGTGGCGCCAGCTTGAGCGCGTAGGCAAAAGCGTGGCAGGACTCGAGCGCGGGGATGATGCCCTCGGTGCGGCACAGGTGGTGAAAGGCCGCCAGTGCCTCGTCGTCGGTGATGCCGACGTATTCGGCGCGGCCCGTGTCCTTGAGCCAGGCGTGCTCGGGGCCGACGCCGGGGTAGTCCAGCCCGGCGCTGATCGAGTGCGTCTCGGTGATCTGGCCGTTGTCGTCCTGCAGGATGTAGGTGCGGTTGCCGTGCAGCACGCCGGGGCTGCCGCGTTCCAGGCTGGCGGAGTGCTTGCCACTGTCCAGGCCCAGGCCTGCGGCCTCGACGCCGATCAGGCGCGTGGCGGCGTGGTCGATGTAGGAATAGAAGATGCCCATGGCGTTGCTGCCGCCGCCCACGCAGGCGACGACCGCGTCGGGCTGGCGGCCCGGGCCCAGCAGCTCGGGCATCTGCACGAGACATTCCTCGCCGATGACTTTCTGGAAGTCGCGCACCATCATCGGGTAGGGGTGGGGGCCGGCAACGGTGCCGATGATGTAGAAGGTGTCGTCGACGTTCGCGACCCAGTCGCGCATGGCCTCGTTGAGTGCATCCTTGAGCGTGCGGCTGCCGGACTCGACTGGCACGACGGTGGCGCCCAGCAGCTTCATGCGGTAGACGTTGGGGCTTTGGCGCCGCACGTCCTCGGCGCCCATGTAGACGATGCACTGCAGCCCGTAGCGCGCGCAAATCGTTGCCGTTGCCACGCCGTGCTGGCCGGCGCCGGTCTCGGCAATGATGCGCGGCTTGCCCATGCGCCGCGCCAGCATGGCCTGGCCGATTACGTTGTTGATTTTGTGCGCGCCGGTGTGGTTGAGGTCTTCGCGCTTGAGGTATATCTGCGCGCCGCCAAGCTCGGCGCTGGTGCGCGCGGCGTGGTAGATGGGAGAGGGGCGGCCCACATAGTGGGTCAGTTCAGAGCGGAACTCGGCCTGGAAGGCGGGGTCGTTGCTGTAGCGCGCATAGGCCTGGCGCAGCTGGTCGAGCGCATGCGTGAGCGTCTCGCTGGCAAAGCTGCCGCCATAGGGGCCGAAGTGGCCCCGTGCGTCGGGTTGTTGGTAGGTGGTGGACATGGGAGACATCATGCAAGAAGGGTGTCGGCCGCGCGGACGGCAGCGACGAATTGTTGGATTTTCCCGCAATCCTTGATGCCCTTGCGGGGGGATCCGTCGGGATGGTGCGCCTCGACGCCGGAGCTGACGTCAACCGCCAGTGACGGGCAGCACGCTTGCAGCTGTGCAATGCCATCGCCCACGTTTTCGGGTGTGAGTCCACCAGATAAAACGAGGTGACAGGGAACGCTTGGTGGCAGGTGTGACCAATGGAATGTCTGCCCGCCGCCGCCATAGCCGTCGACCAGGGCGTCGAGCAGCAGCGCGCGGGCTTGAGAATACTGTTGCGCGTATTGTAGGAGGTTGAAGTCGCGCCCCGCGTCACCCAGCGGAATGCGCGCGGCGCGCAGATAGGGCAGGCGCCCCTGGTCGCTGGCGCGCCAGCAGTCCTCGGGTGTTTCGTCGCCATGGAACTGCAGCCAGGCGCCGGGCACCTGGTGTGCTGCGGCCTGCACCTCGGCAGGCAGAGCGTTGACGAACAACAGCACCGGCGTGACGAAGGGCGGCAGCCGTCGGGCCAGCTGCGCTGCGCGCTGCGCCGTGACGGCTCGGGCGCTGGCTGGGTAGAGCACGAAGCCGATGGCGTCGGCACCGGCGTGGACCGCAGTGTCCACGTCCTGCTCGCGCGTGAGTCCGCAGATTTTGATGCGGGTGCGGCGGTGGACGGGCAGGGAAGGTGTGAGGGTCGGGCTGCTCATGGCAGCCAATGATACGCAGGCGTTTGCGTCGGCAGCCCCCAGGCGTCGTCGTAGACCGGGCCGAGGAAATACAACCCGTCGGGCGAGAAGGTGGGGGCGGCCGCGTCGCGTGAGCGCGCGTCGCGCACCTGCGCCATCCACTCTGGGGGGTGCTGACCCTGGCCGACAGCGATCAGGCAGCCCATGATGTTGCGCACCATGTGGTGGAGAAACGCGCTGCCCTCGAATTCGAAGCGCCAGTAGCAGCTGGGGCAGCCAGCGTTGTCGGGCGCCGCCGTGGGGGTGAGCGGCCGGTGGCCGATGTCGATGCGGTGCAGGGTCTTGACCGGTGTTTTGGCCTGGCAGCCGGCCGCGCGAAATGATGAGAAATCATGCTCGCCCAGCAGGTGGGATGTTGCCTGCTGCATTGCCTGGCCGTCCAGTGCCTGGAAGACCCAGCCGACGCGGCCGGACTCTACGCTGGGGCGCACCGGCGACTGCAGCAGTACATAGGCGTAGCGGCGCGCGGTGGCGCAGGCGCGGGCATGGAACGCCGGGGGCACGGTGCGTGCCCATTGCACCGCGATGTCGGCGGGCAGAAAGGTGTTGGTGCCGCGCACCCAGGAGGATTCGGCGCGCTTGACCGGTGCGTCGAAGTGCACCACCTGCATCAGCCCATGCACGCCGGCATCGGTGCGGCCGGCGCACAGGGTGTGCACGGGCTGGGCAGCAAAGCGGGTCAGCGCGGCTTCGAGATGGTCTTGCACAGTGCGCCCGGACGGCTGGCTTTGCCAGCCGCTGTAGGCCTGACCGTTGTAGCTCACGCCCAGGGCGATGCGCATTGAGAGGGGACTTTCCATCAAAAGACAAACCCAGACCAGGCTGCAACCGGGTCTGGGCGGGAGGGGGACGGGCGGTTAGTCGAGCTCGGCCAGCAGGCGCTGGGCTCGGGCCTTGAGCTCGCCATCGGCCTCGGCCATTACTTCCTCGACGAGGGAGCGCGCGCCTTCGCTGTCACCAATTGCCTTGAATTCTTCGGCCAGTGCCAGCTTGGTGGCCAGCGGATCGTCGGGCAGCGCGTCACTCGCAACGGGCGCTGGTGTGGTCTGTGCGTCGAGACTCGATGGCGTGGTGTTCAGGTCGAGCGACAGGTCTCCCAGGTCGAACTCCAGCGCAGCGGGCTCGCTGATCGCGGCGACCGGCATGGGCTGGGTGGCGTCGCCGCCTGTCAGTGCAGCGATGTCGGAGTCGATGAACGACAGGTCGTCGTCCTCGGCGGGCAGCTCCAGTCCGGCTGGAGCGGTGGCGGCATCCGCACGCGCAGTGTCGAATGCCGATGTTGCCTCGGGTGGCAGTTCCGGCAGGTCGTCGGGCAGATCCAGCGATACCTCGGGAAAGACGCTGATGGTGGTGTGCTCGGAGGCGTCGTCCACCGGTGCGTCGCGTCGCGAGTCGAGCCGGGAGTCGAGCGTGTCCGGGGTGGTCAACGCGGCGCTGGCCGCCGCTGCGGCAAAGGCGCTGAGTTCCTCGTCCGAAGCCTGTGAGGGCGTGGCGCGGTCTTCATCGACGTCCAGATCCAGGTCGGGCAGCACCGAATTGCGTGCCATGGCGTCGATTTCGGTGGCCGGGCCGTTGGGCTCGCTGGACAGAAAAGCTCCGCCGTCTTCGCCAGGCAGTGCGCCGCCTGCCAGTGGCTGCAATGCCGATTGGTACAGCGTGTTGCCCGGATCGAGCGCCTGTCCCAGTCCGGCGACATGCGACCAGTCCTGGCCCTGGCCTTCGCTCAGGCGGTGCACCTCGCGGGCCATGGCTTCCAGCGCGGAGCGATCCTGGCGCTTGGCGTAGATCTCGGCCAGTTTCACCGGAATGGAGACGCGATCGGGATGGTGGCGCATGGCCTCCTTGAGGATTTCCTCGGCCTGCTGGTCGCGTCCGTAGGCCAGGTAGACGTCGGCTTCGGCGATCGGGTCGACTTCGCCGCCGGCGTCCAGCTGGCTGGGCGAATAGTTCATCGATGAGCCGCCCGCCAGCTCGCTGTTGCTGGTGTCGACATGCTGGCCGCCATTGGTGCCGAAGAACGAGTCCGGGCTGCCTGTCGATTCGCCCAGCAGCGAGCTGTGGGCATCTTCGCGGTTGCGCCGGCTCTGGCTGTAGCGGTAGCCGCCGTAGCCGAGCAACAACAGCAAGATGGCCAGCGCGCCGCCGGTGACCATGGGGTCGTCGGTCAGCGTCTCCAGCAGGCTGGGCTCGGGCGGCGGTGGGGGTGCGGGCTTGCGGGCCTTGGGCTTGGCGGCTGGCTTGGCAGGCTCGGCTGTTTCGGCCTCGGCCGTCTCCTGCGCAGCTGGGGCTTGCGTGCTGGCGCTGGTCGCAGCGGGTACGGCGACGCCGGCGGCATCGTCCTCGGCCGGAGCGTCCACCTGGGGCGTGGCAGCGGGCGCGACACCATCGGGTTTGGCGTCGGCGCTGGCAGTGGCGGCCGCGGAAGCGTCCGAATCCTGGCTGAGCTGATTGAGCTCGGAGATGTTCTTGGACAGCTCGGCCATGCGGGCCGCGTCCTGGTCGGCCTGCTTGTTCTGTGCCAGCTGTTCTTCGCTCTTGCCGCTCTGGACGCTGCCCTGCGACAGGGTCAGCTTGTCGGGGCTGGGTGCCTGGGCCTTGCTTTCCTGCACCTGGGTTTGCACGCTGCCCTGGGCCGAGCGCTCGGCGGCGGCCACCTCGGCCTTGGTGGCCGATGCGGCCAGCGCGCGGCGGAAGGCGTTGAAGTCGCGGCTTTGCGCGGCGATGATCTTGCGCGCCTCGGCCGCGGTGGTCTGCTGGGCACTGCCCGCATCGGGCATGTGCAGTACGGCGCCGGCACGCAGGCGGTTGACGTTGCCCTGGATGAAGGCCTCAGGATTGGTGCGCAGCATGGCCACCAGCATCTGGTCGAGCGATACGTTGGCAGGCCGGTGTGCTTGCGCAATGCGGCCGGCGGTATCGCCCGTGCGCACCGTGACGGCTGCCGGCTCGGCAGATACAGGCGTTGGTGCTACTGCTGGTGTTGGCTGTGGGCGCGGCGCTGCCACGGGCTCGGGCCGGGGAGGAGTTGAGACAGGCCTGGGTGCGGGCGCAGGGCGCTGCGCTGCCCGGGGCGCGGCTTGTGCAACAGGCGCGGGTGCAGTGGTTTGGGCCTGGGCCGTGACGCTGGCCGCCGGTGCTTGCATGCTGGGCGGATCGAACAGCATGGTGTAGCTGCGCACCAGGTGGCCGGCACTCCAGTTGGCGTCGATCACCAGGTCGACGAAGGGCTCGTTGACCGGAGTGTTGGTGCTCAGGCGCAGCACGGCCGTGCCATTGGGGCGGCGCTGCAGCTCGATGCGCACGTCGTGGGCGATGGGGGTGTATTCCAGGCCCTGAGAGCGAAATTGTGCGGCCGACGCGGGTGCGACCTGCAGCGAATCGGCCTCGGCCGCGGTGATCTGGGGCAGTGCGATCTCGGCGCGCAACGGCTCGCCCAGCGCCGACTGCACCTGGATGCGGCCCAGTGCCAGGGCGCGGGCATCGTTGGCGTGCAGTCCGAGCGAGAGCGCGGCCGCCAGGGCCAGGGCAGAGAGTTTCCAGCGATGCATGTAGGTCAGCGAAGAAGAGAGGATTGGCGCCTGTCGCGGCGGGTTCTTGTGGTTGTAGAGCACGGCCGTCCCTAAGCGTTAGATTATGTAAATGACCTTAGCATCAATGTTTTGCACTGACAAGCTGACGCACCGCTGCAACTTCATACGGGTTTGCCGGAGCGCCGTAAATATGCTTGTCCTGTTGGTTGGGGACAACGAAAAGGCCGGCGCTGCAGCCGGCCTGGCTTGCCCCGGCGTGGGCGTTACGCCTGCAGCAGGATGCGCAGCATGCGGCGCAGCGGCTCGGCCGCGCCCCACAGCAGTTGGTCGCCGATGACGAAGGCCGACAGGTATTGCGGCCCCATATTGAGCTTGCGCACGCGGCCGACGCCGATTTGCAGCGTGCCGGTGATCGGCGCCGGCGTGAGTTCCTTGAGCGTCAGCGCCTTGTCGTTGGCGACGAACTTGACCCAGGGATTGCCGCCCTGGATGAGGGCTTCGATTTCGGCCAGCGGCAGGTCTTTGCTGAGCTTGATCGTGAGCGCCAGCGAGTGGCAGCGCATCGCGCCCACGCGCACGCACAGGCCGTCGACCGGAATGGTGGCGCTGGTGCCCAGGATCTTGTTGACCTCGGCTTGGCCCTTCCATTCTTCCTTGGACTGGCCGTTGGGCAGCTGGCTGTCGATCCACGGGATCAGGCCGCCGGCCAGCGGCGCGCCGAACTGTTCGGTCGGGACGTCCTCGCGAATCGTCTGCGCGACCCTGCGGTCGATGTCCAGAATGGCCGAGGCGGGCGTCGCCAGTTGGTCGGCCGCAGCGCCGTGGATCACGCCCATGCCTTGCAGCAGCTCGCGCATGTGCTTGGCGCCGCCGCCCGATGCTGCCTGGTAGGTCATGGAACTGATCCATTCGACCAGGCCAGCGTTGAACAGGCCGTTCAGGCCCATCAGCAAAATGGAGTTGGTGCAGTTGCCGCCGATCCAGTTCCTGCCGCCGGCGGACAGTTTCTGGCGGATCAGGCCGTCGTTGACCGGGTCGAGCACGATGACCGCGTCGTCCTCCATGCGCAGCGCGCTGGCAGCGTCGATCCAGTGGCCCTGCCAGCCGCTGGCGCGCAGCTGGGGGAAGACTTCCTTCGTGTAGTCGCCGCCCTGGCAGGTGATGATGATGGCGCACTGGGCAAGCGCGGCCACGTCGCCCGCGTCCCTGAGCTGGGTGTGGGTGCGCGCCACCGCCGGCGCCTTGCCGCCGGCGTTGGAGGTGGAGAAAAAGACCGGCTCGATCAGGTCGAAGTCGCCCTCGGCCTGCATGCGCTCCATCAGTACGGAGCCGACCATGCCGCGCCAGCCGACGAGGCCTACCAGTTGCTTGCTCATGAGAATTGCCCTTTCAAGTTAAAAACAGTGTGCGCGCTGTGCGGGACTGTCTTTGCTGCCGGCTCGTCAGGGCCGGTGGAGGGCGCACGACGATGCCGGAGCTGGATCAGCCCTTAATGGTCGTGGTTTTGGTGATGATTGCGCGTGCCGCCGTGCCGGCCGACGAAGCTGGATGCTGCATGGTGATGACAACGGCGGATTGGCGCATGACGCAGTATTTTAGAGGATGCGGCACGGCTCGCCGCATCCATTGGGTAACGCAGTCTTAACGCAACGCGTTGACGACCGCGTCGCCCATCTGCACCGTGCCCACCTTGGTCGTGCCTGCGCTGTAGATGTCCGGCGTGCGCAGGCCTTGGGCCAGCACTTGCTTGACGGCGGCTTCGATGCGGTCGGCGGCCTCGGGCTGGCCCAGGCTGAAGCGCAGCATCATCGCGGCAGAGAGGATGGTGGCCAGCGGGTTGGCCACGCCCTTGCCGGCGATGTCGGGTGCGCTGCCGTGGCTGGGCTCGTACAGGCCCTGTTTTTTGTCGTTCAGGCTGGCCGAGGGAAGCATGCCGATGGAGCCGGTCAGCATCGAGGCTTCGTCCGACAGGATGTCGCCGAACATGTTGCCGGTGACGATCACGTCGAAGGCCTTGGGCGCCTTGACCAGTTGCATGGCGGCGTTGTCCACGTACATGTGATCCAGGGCAACGTCCGGATAGTCCCTGTGCACCTCGGCGACCACGTCCTTCCACAGCTGGAAGGTCTCCAGCACGTTGGCCTTGTCGACGCTGGTGACTTTTTTGTTGCGCTTGCGGGCGGCTTCGAAGGCGACGCGGGCGATGCGCTCGATCTCGGGGCGGCTGTAGCGCATGGTGTCGAACGCCTCTTCGGCGCCGGGGAAGTGGCCGTCCGCAGCAGTGCGGCGCCCGCGCGGCTGGCCGAAGTAGATGTCGCCCGTCAGCTCGCGGATGATGAGGATGTCCAGGCCCGCGACCAGCTCGGGCTTGAGGCTGGAGGCGTCGACCAGCTGTTCATAGCAGATGGCGGGACGGAAGTTGGCAAACAAGCTCAGCGCCTTGCGCAGACCCAAAATGGCTTGCTCGGGACGCAGCGGGCGGTCGAGCTGGTCGTATTTCCAGTCGCCCACGGCGCCAAACAGGATGGCATCGGACGCCTTGGCCAGATTCAGCGTCGCTTCGGGCAGCGGGTGGCCCGCGGCTTCGTAGGCGGCGCCGCCTACGGGCGCTGTTTCCAGTTCGAACTTGAGGCCCAGGGCCTGCAGAACCTTGATGGCCTCTGCTGTGATTTCGGGGCCGATGCCGTCGCCGGGCAGGACTGCGATTTTCATGGTGTGAAGTATTTAAAAAAGCAACCAGCACCTGCCGGGCAGGCGCTGGGTCGAAGGGGATAGTCTGCGCGCGTCAGGCGTGCATCGTGTGCGCCAGCCAGGGCTTGGTTGCCAGACGCTGGGCTTCGTAGGCGGCGATCTTGTCCTTGTGGCGCAGCGTCAGGCCGATGTCGTCGAATCCGCCGAGCAGGCAGTACTTGCGAAATGGCTGCACGTCAAAGGGGATTTCCTCGCCCTGCGGGCGCACGACCACCTGGCGTTCCAGGTCGATGGTGAGTTGGTAGCCGGGGAAGGCGGCGACTTCGTCGAACAGCTGCGCCATGGTGCTTTCGGGCAGCACGATGGGCAGCAGGCCGTTCTTGAAGCAGTTGTTGAAGAAGATGTCGGCAAAGCTGGGCGCGAGGATGGCGCGAAAGCCGTACTGCTGCAGCGCCCAGGGCGCGTGCTCGCGGCTCGACCCGCAGCCGAAGTTCTTGCGTGCCAGCAGGATGGACGCACCTTTGTAGCGCGTTTGGTTGAGCACGAAGTCTGGGTTGGGCTTGCGCTTTTCCTCGGGCACGCCCGGCTCGCCGGGCTGATCCAGGTAGCGCCATTCGTCGAACAGGTTGGGGCCGAAGCCCGTCTTCTTGATCGATTTGAGGAACTGCTTGGGAATGATGGCGTCGGTGTCGACGTTCTCGCGATCCATCGGCGCCACGAGGCCTTGGTGGAGGGTGAATTTCTGCATGGTGTTACTTGGAGATGTCCTGGATTTTTTCACCGGCCTTTTCAATGCCACGCCCCGTGGCCTGGCCGGCGTCCTTGGCGTCCTGCTTGACGCCGGACCAGGTGTTGCAGCCCGCCAGCACCAGGGCCAGCGCCATCACGGTGAATGCAGCGATTTTTCGCATGGTGTATCTCCTTTTAGGCAAAGCGGCGGATGTCGACGAAATGGCCGTGGATGGCTGCCGCGGCGGCCATCGCCGGGCTGACCAGGTGGGTGCGTCCGCCCGCACCTTGGCGGCCTTCGAAATTGCGGTTGGAGGTGGAGGCGCAGCGCTCTCCGGCCTCCAGCCGGTCGGCGTTCATCGCCAGGCACATCGAGCAGCCGGGTTCGCGCCACTCGAAGCCAGCGGCCATGAAGATCTGATCCAGGCCTTCGCGCTCGGCCTGCTCCTTGACCAGGCCGGAGCCCGGCACGACCATGGCCAGCTTGATGTTTTTTGCCACCTTCTGCCCGATTTTTTTGACGACGGCCGCTGCTGCGCGCAGGTCTTCGATGCGGCTGTTGGTGCACGAGCCGATGAAGACCTTGTCCACGAAGATGTCCTGAATGGGCTTGCCCGGCGTGAGGCCCATGTAGGTGAGGGCGCGTTCCATCGCATGGCGCTTGTTGGCGTCTTTTTCCTTCTCGGGATCGGGCACGCGGTCTTCGACGCTGACGACCATCTCCGGGCTGGTGCCCCAGGTGACCTGCGGCACGATGTCGGCGGCCTGCAGCACGACGGTGGCGTCGAACACCGCGTCGGCGTCCGAGTGCAGCGTCTTCCAATAGGTGACGGCCTGGTCCCACTCGACGCCGGTGGGCGCCATCGGGCGGCCGCGCACGTAATCGATCGTCTTGTCGTCGACGGCGATCAGGCCGGCGCGAGCACCCGCCTCGATCGCCATGTTGCACACCGTCATCCGGCCTTCCATCGACAGGTCGCGGATCGCCTGGCCTGCAAATTCGATGGTGTAGCCGGTGCCGCCGGCGGTGCCGATCCTGCCGATGATGGCCAGCACGATGTCCTTGGCAGTGATGCCGGGCGCTACCTGGCCGTCCACGCGTACCAGCATGTTCTTTGCCTTCTTGGCCAGCAAGGTCTGCGTGGCCATCACGTGCTCGACTTCGCTGGTGCCGATGCCGTGCGCCAGCGCGCCGAAGGCGCCGTGGGTGCTGGTGTGGCTGTCGCCGCACACCACGGTCATGCCCGGCAGGGTGGCGCCGTTCTCCGGCCCGATGACGTGGACGATGCCTTGGCGGCGCGACAGAAAGGGAAAGAAGGCGGCCGCGCCCGATTCCTCGATGTTGTGATCCAGCGTGACGATCTGCTCCTTGCTGATCGGGTCGGCAATGCCGTCGTAGCCACGTTCCCAGCCGGTCGTCGGCGTGTTGTGGTCGGCGGTAGCGACGATGGAGCTGTTGCGCCAGACCTTGCGGTGCGCCTGGCGCAGCCCTTCGAAGGCCTGCGGACTGGTCACCTCGTGCACCAGGTGGCGGTCGATGTAGAGCACGGCCGTGCCGTCGTCTTCGGTGTGCACGACGTGTTCGTCGAAAATCTTGTCGTAGAGGGTGCGTCCCATGAGAGCCTCGTTGCGTGATTGATCGTAGGGGAAAGAACTGGTTTTTTGAATGGACGGCGTTGCGTCAGGCGGTCAGTGCTGCGGCGTTCTCGGTTTTTGCGACGCTCAGGTGCTCGACCAGCAGCCTGGCGGTGACCGGCAGTGCGTCGAAGTCGCGCGCAACCAGGCGCAGTTCGCGCTGCGCCCAGGGCTCATCCAGCGTGATGGCGCTCAGGCGGCCCAGGCCCTGCATCAGCTCGAAGGCGCGGTCGGGCAGCAGACCGACGCCCAGGCCGTTGTCGATCATGCGGCACAGGGTGTCCAGGCTGCTGGCCTGGATGCGCTGGCGCAGCGGCTTTCCGGTGCGCGCAGCGGCGGCCTGCATGGTCTGGCTGATCGAGCTGCCCGCGTGCAGGCCGACGATGTCCCAGTCCAGCACTTCGGCAAAGCGTACCTGGGCCTGGCCGGACAGCGGATGCCCCTGGGGCGTGACCAGCACCAGCGTGTCGCTGCGGTAAGGGCGGCTCTGCAGCTTGTCGTCCAGCCCGTTGGCTGGCACGCTGCAAATACCCAGGTCGGCAGCGCCTTCGTGCACCGCGTGCAGCACGGCCGGGCTCAGGTGTTCCTGCAGGTCGATCTTGACCTGGCTGTGAGTGCGGGCGAATTGGCCCAGGTCTTCGGGCAAAAACTGCACGATGGCTGATTTGTTGGCATGCATGCGCACGTGGCCGCGCACGCCGTCGGCGTATTCGGACAATTCGCCCTGCATGCGTTCCAGGCCGAACAGAACGGTGCGGGCGTGGTGCAACAGGCTTTCGCCGGCCGGTGTCAATGCCACGCCGCGGCTGTGGCGGTAGAGCAGGGCGGTGTCCACCGCGGCCTCCAGATCCGAAAGGCGTTTGCTGACCGCGGATGCGGCAATGAACTCGCGCTCGGCCGCGCGGCCGATGCTGCCCAACTCGCAGACGGCGACGAACAATTGCAGTGACGTGAGGTCGATGCGGCGCGCAAAACTGCGCTCTGAGCGCTTCATGGTGCAAAGTCTATCATCGCATTTAACGATGGCAATATGTTTTTTGGCTAAATTTTTCGTTTTGCCATCTTGTATTGAGATGTTTTGTGGGTGCTTGCCGATGGCCGACTCCAATGCGGTCACGGGCCGAATTGGCCGTGTCGGGTACCGATTGCACACTGGCGCAACAAGCAATACGCTGTCGGTGTGCGCCGTGTCTGTTTGCTATGGTCGTGCTGTCCGGCTACCTCGGGCCAGTATGGCGGTCATGGCGGGTAATGCGGCTCTGGAAATGTGAAAAGGAGAGAAAACCATGGCAACCGCACAACCGATGTACCACGCACCCACGTTCGAGCCGACCGTCGATGAACTGGAGACGCTCAAACTCCTGGAAATGGGCCAGCCCATGGGCATACCCGAGTCGCTCAAGCAGCATTTGTCGGGGCGTTTGCTCGATTGGGGCTATGTCGCCAAATCGGACGCCGGAGTGTTTTCGATCTCGGAACTGGGCCGCAAGCTGGTGCGTAGGCAGAACAACTAAGGCTTGTCTGGCCGGCCCGCGAGACTGCGGGTAATGTCTTGCTCGTGAATTGCAGCGCTGGAATTGGTATGCGTTGCAGCGGCTGCTGGCGCTGCGCGTCACAGGCAAAAAAAAGCCCGGTGAAACCACCGGGCTTTGAAGGGATCCAGAAACTTGCGTTTCGAGAGGATCCAAGGAGACAACCGTTGGGCTCTACCTGAAATATCAGGCTGCAGCCGATGTTCGCATTCTAAGGGAAAACCCCTGATTCAGGTGATCCCCCTTGATCCTTGATGGTTATTAACGCTTGCGGGCGGCGGCAGCCGTAGCCGTCTTGGCGGCGTTGGCAGCCGTGTTGGCCACGGCGTTGAAGTTGGCTTCAGCCATGTCATTGGCCTGCTTGACGGCCTTTTGCACGGACTCCAGCGCGTTGTTGGCAGCAGAGACGGCGCTCTTGAACACGGCAACCGTGGTTTCCGTGCCAGCCGGGGCGTTTTTGGTGGCGGTGTCGACCAGGCTGTTGAAGCTGCGCTGGACGTCGGCAGCCTGGTTTTCCCAGGCCTTGCCGAATTCGGTGCCGGTGCCCGAAGCGATTTCGTACAGCTGGCGGCTGTAGGCGACGGTCTTTTCAGCCAGCGGCTGGAACAGGCCGGCTTGCAGCGTCAGCAGTTCCTGGGCGTCCTTGGCCGACAGCATGGCCTGGGCGTGCGAGGAGGCTTCGGTCAACGAGGCGCGCGAGGCGGCAACATTGAGTTCGACGATTTTCTCGACGCCTTCAAAGGCCTTGTTGGTCAGGCTGAACAGGGTTTCGATGTTGGCCTTGTGAGCGGCCAGCAGTTGGTCAGGAGACAGAGACATGGCGATTTCCTTTCAGAAGCACCCCAAGGGGGTGGGTTGAGGGAGCTGCTCTGAACCCATGTATATGTTGCAGTGCAGCATGGATTCAATTGTAGGGGCAGATGGTGCGATTGCAAGCTTTTTTGTTGCACTGCAGCATTTTCATTGTTTCCGAGTGTTGCGGCGCCGCAGCAGCAAGCGGGCACAATCGGCGGCATGCACAGCCAATCTCCTGCTTCTTCGCCTTCACTGTCGCCGCAGCGCCCGACAGCACAAGTACGCAGCGCTTACAAGGCGTTTCGCACGCTGACCACGCGCTGGATGGACAACGACGTCTACGGGCATGTCAACAACGTTGTTTACTACAGCTGGTTCGATACCGCGGTGAATGCGTATTTGATCGAGCAGGGCGTGCTGGACATCCATCGGGGGGAGACGATCGGGCTGGTGGTTGAGACGCAATGCCATTATTTCGCGCCGCTGGCGTTTCCGCAGGTGATCGAGGCGGGGCTGCGGGTGGCGCGCCTGGGCAGCTCCAGCGTGCGCTACGAGGTGGGCCTGTTTGCGCAGGGCGAGGCCTTGAGCGCCGCGTGCGGGCATTTCGTCCATGTCTATGTCGGGCGCGAGGATCGCAGGCCGCGGCCACTGCCGCGGCCGCTGCGCGAGGTGTTGCAGGCGCTGTGCATGCCGGCGGCGTGACGCAGCGCCTGCCGCAGCGGCGGGCGCACGGCCCGTTGGGGTTTGGCGTCGCAGACGGCGCAACTGCTGCCAGAATGAAACACACGGCCCGGTCAAGGCGACCTGGGTGTTTTCTGCCTCTCGCGGGAGGTGTCTCGGGTTTTTCCATTCATGATCATCCACAGTCTGCTGGACACCGACCTGTACAAGTTCACGATGATGCAGGTGGTGCTGCACCATTTTCCGGGCGCGCAGGTCGAGTACCGCTTCAAATGCCGCAACCCGGGCTTTGCGCTGGCGCCGCTGGTCGATGAAATCCGCCAGGAGGTGCGTGCGCTGTGCAGCTTGCGCTTCAGCGACGAGGAATTGAACTACCTGTCGGCGCGGCGTTTCATCAAGAGCGATTTCGTCGACTTTCTGGCGCTGTTTCGCCTGAACGAGAAATACATCCGGATCACGCCGCTGGCCAATGGCGAGATCGACATCACGATCAAGGGCCCGTGGCTGCACACCATCCTGTTCGAGATTCCGGTGCTGGCCATCGTCAACGAGGTGTATTTCCGCAACGCCTACCCTCAGCCCGATGTCGCCGAGGGACGCAGGCGTCTGCTGGCCAAGGTCGACCAATTGCACGAGTGTGGGCTGGAGAGCCTGAAGATTGCCGACTACGGCACGCGCCGGCGATTTTCGCGCGTCTGGCACGATGAGGTGCTGCGCACGCTGTGCGATCGCCTGGGGGCGGATGCCGATGGGCAACTGGCCGGCACCAGCAACGTGCTGTACGCGATGAAGCTGGGACTGACGCCGCTGGGCACGATGGCGCATGAATACCTGCAGGCCTGTCAGTCGCTGGGGCCGCGCCTGCGCGACACCCAGGTGTTCGGCTTCGAGGTCTGGGCCAAGGAGTACCGCGGCGATCTGGGGATAGCGCTGTCGGACGTCTATGGCATGAACGCCTTTCTGCGCGACTTCGACCTGTATTTCTGCAAGCTCTTTGACGGTGCGCGCCACGACAGCGGCGACCCGTTCGCCTGGGGCGAGCGCATGCTGCAGCATTACCGCGACAACCGGGTCGACCCGCGCACCAAGACGCTGATCTTCAGCGACGCGCTCACGGTGCCGCGCATCATCGCGCTGCACCGCCAGTTCCACGGGCGCTGCCAGCTGGCGTTCGGTATCGGCACCAACCTGACCAACGACCTGGGTTACGAGCCGCTGCAGATCGTGATCAAGATGACGCGCTGCAACGGCCAGCCGGTGGCCAAGCTGTCGGACGCGCCGGGAAAGAACATGTGCGACGACGAGAAATACCTGGCCTATCTGCGCCAGGTGTTCGACATACCCAACCCTGCATGACGGAGGAGGAAACGGCAATGCAAGAAAAAATGACGATGAAACAGATGCGTGCGCCGGTTTTGGCGCTGCTGTGCCTGGCGCCCCTGTGGGCGGGCGCGGCAACCATCGATGGCGCCCAGCTGGCGGTGTGGTGGGGCGTGCCGTTTGCTGGTGTGCTGCTGTCCATTGCGGTGCTGCCGCTGCTGGCGCCGCTGCTGTGGCACCACCATTTCGGCAAGATCACCGCGGCCTGGTCGCTGGCGTTTCTGCTTCCGTTTGCCGTGGTGTTCGGCATGGATCAGGCGTGGGCCGGGCTGGTGCATGCGCTGGTCGACGAATACCTGCCCTTCGTCATCCTGCTGGCGGCGCTGTTCACGGTGGCTGGCGGCATCTACATCCGCGGCAACCTCAAGGGCAGTCCGGTACTCAATACCGCGCTGCTGGCCATCGGTGCGGTGCTGGCCAGTTTCATGGGGACGACCGGCGCATCCATGCTGCTGATCCGGCCCTTGATCCGCGCCAACGACAACCGCAAACACATGGTGCACGTGGTGGTGTTCTTCATCTTCATCGTCTCCAACGCCGGCGGCTCGCTCACGCCGCTGGGCGACCCGCCACTGTTCCTGGGCTTTCTGAAGGGTGTGGACTTCTTCTGGACCGTCAGCCATATCTTCCCCGAAACGCTGTTCCTGGTCGGCGTGCTGCTGGTGCTGTTCTTTGCCGTGGACAGCTGGTATTTCCGCCAGGCGGGCGAACTCCGGCACAGCGACCCGACGCCCGACTCTCCCGCCCCGGCGCTGGGCATCGACGGCAAGGTCAATCTGCTGCTGCTGCTGGCCGTCGTCGCGCTGGTGCTGATGAGCGGCATCTGGAAGACCGACGTGCAGTGGGACGTTTTCGGCACGGGCGTCGGCCTGCCCGGCCTGACTCGCGACCTGGGGCTGATCGTGGTCATGGCCGTCTCGCTGTGGCTCACGCCAGCGCAGGTGCACGAGGACAACCAGTTCTCCTGGGGCCCGATGCAGGAGGTGGCCAAGCTGTTTGCCGGTATCTTCCTGACCATCATCCCGGTGATCGCGATGCTCAAGGCCGGTGTGGATGGACCGTTCGGCCCCATCGTGCGAGCCGTGACCGGTTCGGACGGCGAGCCGATTCCGGCGATGTACTTCTGGGCTACCGGCATCCTGTCCTCGTTCCTGGACAACGCGCCGACCTACCTGGTGTTCTTCAACACCGCCGGCGGCGACGCGGCGACCCTGATGACCACGCATGCGGCGACGCTGGCGGCGATTTCCGCAGGGTCGGTGTTCATGGGCGCCAATACCTACATCGGCAACGCACCCAACCTGATGGTCAAGGCGATTGCCGAGGATCGCGGCGTCAAAATGCCCAGCTTCTTCGGTTACATGCTGTGGTCGTTCGGCATTCTGATGCCGCTGTTCTTCGTGATTACCTATCTGTGGATGCCCTGAAATGTCCCGTCCCCGTATCTTGATTGCCCGCCGCCTGTTCCCCGAGGTCGAGCAGCGCCTGGCCCGGCACTTCGACGTACAGACCAACCCCGACGACGTCGCCTGGAACCCTCAGGAGCTGGCACGGCAGCTGGCCGACAAGGACGGCGCGCTGACCACCGGAGGCCAGCGCATCGACGCCGCGCTGCTGGCCGCCTGCCCGCGGCTCAAGGTGGTGGCCAACATGGCCGTGGGCTACAACAACTTTGACGTGGACGCGATGAACGCCGCTGGTGTGCAGGGGACGAACACGCCCGACGTGCTGACCGAGACGACCGCCGACTTCGGCTTTGCGCTGATGATGGCCGCCGCGCGGCGCATGACCGAGAGCGAGCATTTCCTGCGCGCCGGGCGCTGGCAGCGCTGGAGCTACGACATGTTCGCCGGCGGCGAGGTGCACGGCAGCACGCTGGCCATTCTGGGCATGGGGCGCATCGGCCAGGGTATTGCCCGGCGCGGCGCCCACGGCTTCGGCATGCGCGTGATCTACCACAACCGCTCGCGCCTGGCGCCGCAGGCCGAGGCCGAGTGCAAGGCGCAGTACGTTGGCATGGACGAGCTGCTGGCGCAGGCCGACCACCTGGTGCTGGTGCTGCCCTACACGAGCGCGACGCACCACATCGTCGGAGCGGCGCAGCTGGCGCGCATGAAGCCTACCGCCACGCTCACCAACATCGGGCGCGGCGGCTTGGTCGACGAGGCGGCGCTGGCCGCCGCGCTGCAGACGGGCCGGCTGGCGGCGGCTGGCCTGGACGTGTTCGAGGGCGAACCCGTGGTCAACCCCGCGCTGCTGGCGTGCACCAACGTGGTGCTGACGCCGCACATCGCCAGCGCCACCGTGCCCACGCGCCTGGCCATGGCCAACCTGGCTGCCGACAACCTGATTGCCTTCTTCGACGGGCGCGGCCCGCTGACGCCGGTCAACCAGCCCGCGACCCGTGCCTGAAATGAGCGCCGGCTGGCAGGTTTACGCAGCCCTTGCGCTGCTGGTACTGGCGTTGGTGCTGCTGCTTGCGCTGCTGCTGCGCCGCCCGCGTGTGCAGTTGCCGCCCGAATGGCCGCAGCGCCTGCAATCGCTCGAAGCGCTGGTGCAGGGCACGCAGCTGGCCGTGGTGCGCAGCGACGGCGCGCTGCACGCGCTGGGTGAGCAGATCAACACCTTTGCCCAGGCCACGCAGCAGCGCATTGACGCGCGGCTGGCGCAGGCCGCGCAGGAGGCCCGCGAAAGCCGTGCCGAGTTGCAGGCCGCGTTTGCCGCGTTGCAGGCGCGGCTGGAACAGCACCTGGTGCAGGCGCGCAGCGACGCGGTGGCCGGGCGGCGCGAGCAGGGCGAGGCGCTGGCCGCGTTTCGCGCCGAGCTGGCGCAGGCGGCGCAGCAGTTGGCCGGCGACAGCCTGCGCACGCGCGACGCGGTCACCGAGGGCGCGCAGCAGCAGGGCCAGCGCATCCAGGAGCGCTTTGACGCGCTGTCGCTGGCCATGCGCGCGACGCTCGACTCGCTCAAGGGCGACCTGCACGGCCAGCTGGGCGCGATGTCGGGCGCGCTCAAGACCCAGCTTGAGACCGACACCCAGCAGCTCACCCAGCAGCTGGCGCAGCTCATCCACAGCCACCAGCAGGGCGGCGAGGCGCTGCGCAACGCGCTCAACGAGCGCCTGGCTGCGATCCAGAGCGACAACGCGGCCAAGCTCGAAGAGATGCGCCGCACGGTCGACGAGAAGCTGCACGCGACGCTGGAGCAGCGCCTGGGCGAGTCGTTCAAGCTGGTCAGCGACCGGCTGGAGCAGGTGCACAAGGGCCTGGGAGAGATGCAGACGCTGGCGGGCAGCGTGGGCGACTTGAAGCGCGTGATGACCAACGTGAAGTCGCGCGGCACCTGGGGCGAGATGCAGCTGGGCGCGATCATCGACAACGTGCTGACGAGCGAGCAGTACGCGAAGAACGTCAAGACCGTGCCCGGCAGCGACGAGCTGGTCGAGTTCGCCATCCGCCTGCCAGGGCGCGGTGACGATGAGCCGGTGTGGCTGCCGATCGACTCCAAATACCCGGTCGAGCATTACCAGCGCCTGCTGGACGCGCAGGACGCGGCCGACAAGGCGGCGATTGTGGCGGCGGGCAATGCATTCGAGAGCTCGATCCGGCTGGAGGCCAAGAAGATCTACGGCAAATACGTTGCGCCGCCGCACACCACCGACTTCGCCGTGCTCTACCTGCCGACCGAAGGGCTGTTTGCCGAGGTCATGCGCCGCCCGGGGCTGGTCGAGGCGGTACAGAATGACTGCCGCGTGATGCTGACCGGGCCGGCCAACTTCGCCGCCATGCTGTCGAGCCTGCAGATGGGCTTCAAGACGCTGGCGATCGAGAAGCGCTCATCCGAGGTCTGGAGCGTGCTTGGCCAGGTCAAGACCGAGTTCGGAAAGTTCGGCGACATCGTCGAGGCCACGCGCAAGTCCATCGACGCGGCCGCGCGCAGGTTCGAGCAGGTGGACGTGCGCACCCGTGCCATCCAGCGCCGGCTGCGCGGCGTGCAGGAGCTGCCCGCGCCCGAGGCGGCGCAGACGCCGCTGCAGCCCGCGCAGGATCTGCTGATCGGGGACGAGGAGTGAGGGGAACCGTGCCCTGTTGCGCCTGATCGCCGGCCAGACCTGCATTCACGCGGCGATGACCAGCATGCGCATGGCGGCGCCACCGGATCGGCGCAGATTGCGCTGCAACGCCACGCGGGGCGCAGCGCGCGCGATCCGGCTCACCTGCGCCAGTTGTCCAGCTGGCTGGCCATCGGGCCGGCCGTCTCCAACTTCATCGGGCCGTTTGCTTCATGGGCGCGGCCGTGGGTAGCCGGCACACGCGTGGCGCTGCGGCTGCAGCAGAGCGGCCCGGCTGCGCCGTGAGGCAGGCATGCCGTCCGCGCATCAGTTGCCGTTGCGCAGCCGGTAGAAGGCCTTGATGTAGGCCCAGGCGTCGGCCGCGTCGTCGCTGTAGTGAAACAGCTTGAGGTCATCGGCCGAGATCGTGCCTTGCTCGACCAGCGCATCGAAGTTGATCAGGCGCTGCCAGAAGTCCTTGCCGAACAGCACGATGGGCACCGGCCGGGCCTTGCCGGTCTGCACCAGCGTGAGCACCTCGAACAGCTCGTCGAGCGTGCCGAAGCCGCCAGGGAAGACGACGAGCGCCTTGGCGCGCATCATGAAATGCATTTTGCGCAGCGCGAAGTAGTGGAACTTGAACGACAGCTGCGGCGTGATGTAGGGGTTGCAGTGCTGCTCGTGCGGCAGCGTGATGTTCAGGCCGATGTTGGGCTCGCCCTCGTCGTGCGCGCCGCGGTTGGCCGCCTCCATGATGCCGGGGCCGCCGCCGGTGCAGATGTACAGGCGCTCGCAGGCGTCGCAGTGCTTGTTGCGCCGCGCGATCACGCGGGCGAACTCGCGCGCCAGCTGGTAGTAGCGGGCGTTGCGTACCGCGCGCTCGGCCAGCGCGGTGGCGCTGGCGTCGCAGCTGGCACGTGCCTGGTCGAGTTCCTGCTGTGCTTGCTCGGGATCGACGAAACGGGCGCTGCCATAGACGACGATGGTGTGCTCTATGCCTTGCTCGGCCAGCGACAGCTCGGGCTTGAGCAGCTCCAGCTGAAAGCGGATGCCGCGCGTCTCGGGGCGCTGCAGGAACTCGGGGTCGGTGAAGGCCAGGCGGTAGGCGTCGGGCGTCAGCGGCAGGCCGCTGGCATTGGCCTCGTACAGCTCCTGCCAGGAGTGGGCCAGCCGGGTGTCGCGCAGGTCGGTGTTCGATTCCATGGTGTGTTGTTCTTGTCAGATAGAGGCTTCGCCTGCCGCGTGCGGCAGGGCGCCTGGGCTGTTGATCCATACACCCGGCCGCCAGCGTGCCAGCGCACCCATGCTGGCACCCAGGCAGATTGCAAGCATTTGTTGGGGCATCGGTCGATTGTATGCAGGCCGCTGCCGCGGTTTTCCTCCGCTTGCCACCCATCTGGTCCAGTGGCCGCTGCATGCCCAAAAGATGCGGTGCGAACGGCTCCAGTGCCTGTTGCGTGCGGCCGCGCAGGCGCCCGGCGGGCGCCCTGCGAAGTCCGTCCGGGCATACCCGCATCACGATGACCAAAGTGCGTGACTATGATCGAAACCAGCCATGTACGGCCCTGCAGCCGATGCTGGAGCAGCCTGCCGCTGGCATTGAAACAATCAAAGGAGACACCATGCAAGTGCTGAAGATAACCGCGGTTGCGGCCGCCCTGACGCTGGGGGCTGCGGTGGCCACCACCGCGCACGCGGGCGATACCTATAACGCGGTCAAGAAGAAAGGTTTCGTGCAGTGCGGCATCAATCCGGGCCTGCCGGGCTTTTCGCTGGCCGACAGCAAGGGTGTGTGGAAGGGGCTGGACGTCGACATGTGCCGGGCCGTTGCCGCGGCCGTTTTTGGCGATGCATCCAAGTTCAAGGCCACGCCGCTGACGACGCAACAGCGCTTCACGGCGCTGCAGTCGGGCGAGGTGGACGTGCTCACGCGCAACTCGACGGCCACGCTGGCGCGCGATACGACGCTGGGCCTGATGAGCGCGGGCATCAACTACTACGACAGCCAGGGCATCATCGTGAAGAAGAGCCTGGGCGTGAAAAGCGCCAAGGAACTCGACGGCGCCTCGGTCTGCGTGCTGCAGGGCACGACCACCGAGCTGAACCTGGCCGACTGGTTCCGCGCCAACAAACTCAACTACAAGCCGGTGGTGATCGAGACCTCCGAAGGGGGATTCCGCACCTTCGAGGCGGGGCGCTGCGACGCCACGACCAGCGACAAGTCGCAGCTGGCCAGCCTGCGGGCGTCGTCCTCGTCGCCCGATGATTTCGTGATCCTGCCCGAGAACTTCTCCAAGGAGCCGCTGGGCCCGATGGTGCGCCAAGGTGACGACGAGTGGTTCATGGTCGTGCGCTGGGCGCTCAATGCCTGGCTGGAGGCAGAGGAATACGGCATCACGTCCAAGAACGTCGACGAGATGCTCAAGAGCAACAACCCCAACATCCAGCGCATTCTTGGCGTCAATGGCGACATGGGCAAGGGTCTGGCAGTCAACAACCGCTGGGCCTACAACATCGTCAAGCAAGTGGGCAACTACGGCGAGTCGTTCGACCGCAATGTGGGAGCAGGCTCGCCACTCAAGCTCGACCGTGGCCTGAACGCGCAGTGGACCAACGGCGGCGTGATGTACGCCTGGCCCATCCGCTGAGGCGTCTTTCCCACCATCGCGCCCAAGGCGCGCCATGGCGCAGGTCTCATCGGCCTGAACGCTGCGGCGCCGCCGCCGGGCGCCACCCCTGCCACCCCTGCAAGCTGACCCATGGCAACGACTGAACGTGAGACGCTCCCGGCGCCGCGTCCCCGGCGCTGGTCCTGGAACGACCCAGCCACCCGCGCGCTGATCTACCAGGTGAGCCTGGTCGCGCTGGTGGTCTTGTTGATCTGGTACCTGGCCAGCAACACGCTGCACAACCTGGCGGCGCGCAACATCACGACCGGCTTCGGCTTTCTGTCGCAGCAGGCTGGTTTTGCGATTGGCGAGTCCACGATTGCCTATGACGCGACCGACGCTTATGGGCGGGCGGTGATCGTCGGCCTGCTCAATACGCTGATGGTGTCGGTGATCGGCATCGTGGCGGCCACGTTGTGGGGAACGGTGCTGGGCATCGGGCGGCTGTCGCACAACTGGCTGGTGGCGCGGCTGTGCGGGCTGTACGTGGAGGTCATGCGCAACGTGCCGCTGCTGCTGCAGCTGTTTTTTTGGTACGCGGTAGTCACCGAAGTCATGCCCGGGCCGCGCCAGGCCTGGCAGCCGCTGCCCCATGTCTTCATCTCCAACCGGGGCTTGCGCCTGCCTTGGTTGCAGGACCATGCAATGGAGTGGCTGATCGGCGGGCTGGCGCTGGCCATCGTGCTGTGCCTGGTGCTGGCGCACTGGGCACGTAGGCGCCAGGAGGCGACCAGCCGCGCGTTCCCGCTGCTGCCGGCCTGCGCCGCGCTGCTGGTGGCGTTGCCGCTTGTGCTGTGGTGGCTGGGCGGCGCGTCCTGGCAGCTCGACCGGCCCGAGCTCAAGGGCTTCAACTTCCAGGGCGGCCTGGTGCTGACACCCGAGTTCTTCGCGCTGATCGCCGGCCTGGTGTCCTATACCGCGGCCTACATCGCCGAGGTGGTTCGCGCCGGCATCCAGGCGGTCGACAAGGGGCAGTGGGAGGCGGCCGCCTCGATCGGGCTCAAGCGCTCGCGCGTGCTGCGCCTGGTCATCCTGCCGCAGACGCTGCGCGTCGTGATCCCGCCGATGACCAGCCAGTACCTGAACCTGGTCAAGAACAGTTCGCTGGCGGTGGCCATTGGCTACCCCGACATCGTGGCCGTGGCCAACACCATCATGAACCAGACCGGGCAGGCGATCGAGGGCATCGCCATCATCATGCTGGCGTATCTCAGCGTGAGCCTGTCGATCTCGGCGTTCATGAACTGGTACAACCGGCGCGTGGCGCTGACGGAGCGTTGAACCATGAGCACCGCGCCCACGTTGATCGAATCACGGCCTCCGCCCCGGCGCAGCACGGGCGCTGTCGGCTGGCTGCGCCAGCACCTGTTTTCCTCGCCGCTCAATGCGTTGCTCACGGTGCTGGCGCTGTGGGTGCTGCTGCTGGCGCTGCCCGCACTGCTGGATTACTTCTGGCTCAAGCCCGACCTGGCCGCGACCACGGCCGCGGGCTGCCGCGAAAACGGTGGCTACTGCTGGGCGCTGGTGCGCGAGAAGCACCGATTGATCCTGTTTGGCCTGTACCCGTATGACGAGCAGTGGCGCCCGCTGCTTGCCGCGGCCATCCTGGTCGGCATCATCGCCGCCAGCTGCGTGCGCCGTTTCTGGCGCCCCTGGCTGGCGCTGGCCTGGCCACTGGCGCTCACGGCCGTGGGCGTGCTGATGTGGGGCGGCGTCGCTGGCCTGACCTATGTCGAGGACAGCAACTGGGGCGGCCTGCCGCTGACGCTGATCCTGGCGACCTTCGGCATCGGGCTGGCGTTTCCGTTCGGCGTGCTGCTGGCGCTGGGGCGGCGCTCCAACATGCCGGCGGTCAAGGCGGTGTGCGTGATCTACATCGAGCTGATCCGCGGCGTGCCGCTGATCAGTCTGTTGTTCATGTCCTCGGTCATGCTGCCGCTGTTTCTGCCCGAGGGGTTTTCGATCGACAAGCTGCTGCGCGCGCAGATCGCGCTGATCCTGTTCACCGCCGCCTACATTGCCGAGGTAGTGCGCGGCGGCCTGCAGGCGATACCGAAGGGGCAATACGAGGGCGCCGACTCTCTGGGCCTGACCTACTGGCAGCAGATGCGCATGGTCATCCTGCCGCAGGCGCTGAAGGTGTCGATACCGACGCTGGTGAGCACCTTCATTTCGCTGTTCAAGGATACGTCGCTGGTGGTCATCATCGGCATCTTCGACCTGATGCAGGCCGCGCGCGCGGCGGTGCTCGACTCGGCCTGGCAGGGCTTCAGCATCGACTCCTACATCTTCATCGCGGTCATTTACTTTGTTTTCTGTTTTTCCATGTCGCGCTACAGCCTGTCGCTGGAGCACCACCTCAACCAGGGGCAGCAGCGCTGACGCGTGCTGCCGCGCAGGTGTTTGAAGATGCCAGAACCGATCATCGATCTCAAGAACGTCAACAAGTGGTACGGCCAGTTCCACGTACTGCGCGACATCAATCTGAGCGTGGCGCAGGGCGAGCGCATCGTCATCTGCGGGCCGTCGGGCTCGGGCAAGTCGACGATGATTCGCTGCATCAACCGGCTGGAGGAGCATCAGCAGGGACAGATCGTCGTCAACGGCACCGAGCTGAGCAACGATCTCAAGCAGATCGAGGTAATCCGCCGCGAGGTGGGCATGGTGTTCCAGCATTTCAACCTGTTCCCGCACATGACGGTGCTGGAGAATCTGACGCTGGGGCCGATCTGGGTGCTGAAGAAGCCCAAGGCCGAGGCCGTTGCCACCGCGATGAAATACCTGGAGCGCGTGCGCATTCCCGATCAGGCGGGCAAGTATCCGGGCCAGCTGTCGGGCGGGCAGCAGCAGCGCGTGGCCATTGCCCGCTCGCTGTGCATGGCGCCCAAGATCATGCTGTTCGACGAGCCCACCTCGGCGCTGGACCCGGAGATGGTCAAGGAGGTGCTGCAGGTGATGATCGAGCTGGCCACCGAGAGCGGCATGACCATGCTGTGCGTGACGCACGAAATGGGCTTTGCCCGCCAGGTGGCCGACCGGGTGATCTTCATGGACCAGGGCCAGATCATCGAGCAGAACACGCCCGACGCCTTCTTCGACAACCCGCAAAGCGACCGCACCAAGCTGTTTCTGCAGCAGATCATTCACTGATTCCATTTCTATATCGATCGAGTACGCGAAGGTGAAGCGCAGACAGTGCTGTAGCACGACAAGCGAAGCCGACAAAGTAATCGGTTGGTATGGAAATGAAATGACGGGTGCGCCACTGCGCCCATGCGTCCTCAGGCCGACGATGGGTTGGCGGCCATGACCTTCTGCCACACCTGCACCGCCGCCAGCACGGTGTGCATCTGCACCGTGTGGGCGAACACGAAGTCCTCGCCATCGACGGTCTCGTCAGGAAACTCGCTGATCAGCGTCACCGGCGCGTCGTGGGCAGTCTGTACCTGCATACAGGCGATGCCGGCTATCACCTCGAACGGCAGCGGCCCGGCGTGGCGCTCGTACAGCGCGCGCTGGCGGGCGTTGAAGTCCTGCAGCGCGGGCAGCAGGGCATGCAGGCGCTCGCAGACCTGTAGCAGCAGCGAGCGGCCGCGCGCCTGCCAGCCGCCGTGGCAGCGCAGGATCAGAAAGAAGCCCTTGGGCAGCATCCAGGCCTCGAAGCCGCGCGGCACGTAGCCCGACAGCGGCCGCGTCCATTCGTGCGCCGGATAGCCGTGCAGGTTGACGTGCAACTGCGCGCCCGACAGCGCCAGCGCCTGCTGGCGCGCCAGGCGTTCAAGCAGCGGCGGCGTCTCGCGGTACTCGATGTCGTCGCCCAGTGCGCTGTAGCGCGCGGCGTGGTGCATGTGGTGCGGATGCTTGCGGCACAGCTGGTGGTGCAGGGCATAGCCGTCGGGGTTCTCCAGCGGCATCAGTGCAAAGTGCGCGCCGCTCGTGCTGCGCAGCGCTTGCGCTGCACGCAGCGCGCCGACCACGCCCGAGGTCTCGTTGGCGTGCTGCCCGCCGCTGATCAGCACTGGGTGGTCGCTGCCCGCGTGATACAGGCCCGCCACGCGCCGACCCTGGCGCGTCGGTGCGCCGAAGTGCATCCCACCCCAGGACTGCAGTAGCGCTGCGATGCGCTGCGGCGACGGGGGGCGATCCAGCGTGTCCAGCGGCTGGCCGTCGGTGGCAGCGTGCCAGCTGGAGTGGTTTTGCGCGTCCTGGGCAGGCGCGTCGAAGCGCACGGTCTGCACGCGCATATGCGGCTGCGCGGCGCCGCCGTGCACCTGCGGCACGATCTGGCCCGGTTGCAGCCGCCGATCACCAGGTGCGCGGCCGCTGCGCTTCTGGAAGTGTTCGAGCAGCGAGAAGTACAGCTCTTCGTGCATGGCCTCCAGCAGGCTGACGGTCTCGCCCGCCCAGGGCAGCGCCAGTTCGCCGGCGGGCAGGTGCAGGTCGATTTGCAATTGCTCGAAATAAGGCTCCTGCGCCGGCCAGGCGTGCGCTGCGATGCAGTGCACCGCGTGCTCGAAAGCCTGCTCGCAGTCGGTGGCCTCGCGCGCATCGACCAAGTCGGCCGCGCCCGCGCGCGTGCCGATGCGCAGCCAGCCGGTGGGCGACAGCGTGGGCGCACCGGTTGCATCGGAGTGGACGCGGTTGGGTGCAAAGATGCGCTCGCGGTGCGCTCGTCCGTCCTGCCATTGCAGTTGCAGCTCGTACCAGGGGTCGTTGTCTGCGCGCGTGGCCAGCGTCACCGCGCCTTCGGGCAGCAGGCGCGCCAGTGGGTAGGCCTCCAGCGCAAAACGCCGCGCCGGGCCATGCCGCGGCGTGGGGCAGGTGATGTGCATGTGCGCCAGGCCCTGTGTGTCGACCTGCTCGATCACGTGGTGCAGCAGCGGCTTGTACGCGCTGTGTAGCCGCGCGTGCACGCCAGCGCGCGCCAGCTGCCGTTCGGCGTTGCGGCGCGCGGGGGCGGACTCGAACAGCCAGCCCTCGACGAAGGTGCCGCGCCAGCGCGGGTCGCAAAAGCGTGCGACCCAGTCGTCCAGCGTGCGCGCGAAGCGGGCGTCGCACAGCACGGCGACTGGCACCGGATGGCCTGCAACGGTATGGGGTGGTGCCGTGTTCATGCCTGGCCTTCCTGTTCCTGAGCTGGTTCCTGGGTTAGATTGCAAATCTAGGAGTCTGTCGGACTTGGAAATCGTCGGCTGCAAATCGACCGCAGCGGCTCATTTTTTACCGTCTTTTTGCCCAATAGCTCGGCTATTGGGCTGCAAATCCGGCAAAAACTGTGCTCGCTGGGGCCGATTCTCGCTTTCGACGCTCCAAGTCCGACAGCCTCCTAGCAAAACGCAAATGGAGACGACGATGGCCGATCAGCGCTGGCAGTTCTGGGTGGATCGCGGGGGCACGTTCACCGACATCGTCGGGCGCCGGCCCGACGGTCGGCTGCTGGCGTACAAGCTGCTGTCGGACAACCCCGAGCAATACCGCGACGCGGCGGTGGCCGGCATCCGCCACCTGCTGGGGCTGGCTGCGGGCGCGCCGATCACGCCGGCGCAGGTGCAATGCGTGAAGATGGGGACGACGGTGGCCACCAACGCGCTGCTCGAACGAAAGGGCGAGCCCACGCTGCTGGTGACCACGCAGGGCTTTCGCGACGCGCTGCGCATTGCCTACCAGAACCGGCCGCGCATTTTCGACCGCCACATCGTGTTGCCCGAGATGCTGTACAGCCGCGTGGTCGAGGCGCGCGAGCGCGTTGGCGCGCACGGCGAGGTGGTGCAGCCGCTCGACGAGGTGCAACTGCGCGCGGCGCTGCAGGGCGCGTACGACGCCGGGCTGCGCAGCGTGGCGATCTGCTTCATGCATGGCTGGCGCTACACCGCGCACGAACAGGCGGCGGCGCGCCTGGCGCGCGAGGTGGGCTTTGCCCAGGTCAGCACATCGCACGCCACCAGTGCGTTGATGCGGTTCGTCAGCCGCGGCGACACCACGGTGGTGGACGCCTATCTCTCGCCCATCCTGCGCCGCTACGTCGATCAGGTGCAGCAGGAGATGCCGGGCGTGCCGCTGTACTTCATGCAGTCCTCGGGCGGGCTGACCGACGCCCACCTGTTCCAGGGCAAGGACGCCATTCTGTCGGGGCCGGCCGGCGGCATCGTCGGCATGGCGCGCACCGCGCAGCTGGCGGGGCGCGCGCGGGTGATCGGCTTCGACATGGGCGGCACCAGCACCGACGTGAGCCACTTTGCCGGCCAGTTCGAGCGCGAGTTCGAGACCCAGGTGGCCGGCGTGCGCATGCGCGCGCCGATGATGAGCATCCACACCGTCGCGGCCGGCGGCGGCTCCATCCTGAACTTCGACGGCGCGCGCTTTCGCGTCGGCCCCGAGAGCGCCGGCGCCAACCCCGGCCCGGCAAGCTACCGCCGCGGCGGCCCGCTGGCGGTGACCGACGCCAACGTGATGGTCGGCAAGTTGCAGCCGCGCTGGTTCCCCAGCGTGTTCGGCCACGGCGCCGACGCGCCGCTGGACGCGGACGTGGTGCGCCAGCGCTTTGCCGACTGGGCCGCGCAGACCGGCCGCGCGCCCGAGGCCGTCGCGCATGGCTGCATCCAGATTGCGGTGCAGCAGATGGCCGGGGCGATCAAGAAGATCTCGGTCGCGCGCGGCTATGACGTGACGCGCTACACGCTGCAGTGCTTTGGCGGCGCCGGCGGCCAGCACGCCTGCCTGGTGGCCGACGCGCTGGGCATGGGCCAGGTGCTGGTGCATCCGCTGGCGGGCGTGCTGTCGGCCTACGGCATGGGGCTGGCCGACCAGAACGCGATGCGCGAGCAGGCGCTGGAGCTGCCGCTGCAGCAGACGTCGATGGCGCGGATTGCCGAGGTGCTGCAGTCGCTGGCCGACGACGCGCTGGCCGAGCTGCACGATGCGCTGCAGTCCGCCCCCGCGCCCGCCACGGTGCACCGGCGCGTGCATCTGCGCTACGAGGGCACGGACTCGGTGCTGGTCGTGCCGTTTGGCAGTGTGGCGCAGATCACCGCGGCGTTCGAGCAGGCCTACCGCCAGCGCTTCGCCTTCGTGATGCAAGGCAAGGCGCTGGTCGTCGAGGCAGTCTCGGCCGAGGCCGTCATTGCCGGCGCGCCTGCCAATGAAGCCGTGCAGCCGCTGCACCCGCCGCGTGACGTGCCGCGGCGCGACACGGTGGGCGTCTTCACCACTGCCATCGACGGCATGCCCGCCTGGCACGACGCGGCGCTGGTGGTGCGCGAGGATCTGCGCCCGGGCGACCGGATCGAGGGGCCGGCCATCATCGCCGAGCAGAACGCCACCACGGTGGTCGAGCCCGGCTGGAGCGCGCGGCTCACGCAGCTGGATCACCTGCTGCTCACGCGCCACGCGCCGCGCGCCGTGGTGCACGCGGCGGGCACCACGGCCGACCCGGTGCTGCTGGAGGTGTTCAACCACCTGTTCATGAACATTGCCGAGCAGATGGGGCTGCAGCTGCAGAACACCGCCTACTCGGTCAACATCAAGGAGCGCGTCGATTTCAGCTGCGCGCTGTTCGATGCGGCCGGCCAGCTGATTGCCAACGCGCCGCACATGCCGGTGCACCTGGGCAGCATGGGCGAGAGCATCCAGACCGTGATCGCGCGCAACCGCGCCAGCATGCGCCGCGGGGACGTGTTCGTGCTCAACGACCCCTATCACGGCGGAACCCACCTGCCCGACATCACGGTCATCACGCCGGTCTACATCGGCGACGCTGCCGAGCCCACCTTCTACGTCGGCAGCCGCGGCCACCATGCCGACATCGGCGGCACCACGCCGGGGTCGATGCCGCCGTTCTCCACGCGCATCGAGGAAGAGGGCGTGCAAATCGACAACGTCAAGCTGGTCGACGCCGGCGTGCTGCAGGAGGCGAAAATCCTTGCGCTGCTGGCCAGCGGCAAATACCCCAGCCGCAACCCGCAGCAGAACCTGGCCGACCTGAAGGCGCAGATCGCCGCGAATGAGAAGGGCGTGCAGGAGCTGGTGCACATGGTGCAGCAGTTCAGCCTGCCCGTCGTGCAGGCCTATATGCAGCACGTGCAGGACAACGCCGAGGAGTCGGTGCGCAGTGCGATTACGCGCCTGGCCGCGCGCCTGGGCGAGGGCGGCAGCTATACGTTGGAGCTGGACAACGGCGCGCGCATCTGCGTCGCCGTGCGCATCGACGCGGCCACGCGCAGCACCGTCGTCGACTTCGCCGGTACATCAGAGCAGCTGACGAACAACTTCAACGCGCCGACGGCTGTCACCATGGCCGCCGTGCTCTACAGCTTTCGCCTGCTGGTGGACGACGACATTCCGCTCAATGCCGGCTGCCTCAAACCCATCGAGGTGCGCATCCCCGAGGGCTGCATGCTCAACCCGCGCCCGCCGGCGTCGGTCGTCGCCGGCAACGTCGAGACGTCGAGCTGCATCACCAACGCGCTGATCGGCGCGCTCGGCGTGTCGGCGGCCAGCCAGTGCACGATGAACAACTTCACCTTCGGCAACGCCCGCCACCAGTACTACGAGACGATCTCGGGCGGCAGCGGCGCCGGCGGCCTGTTCGACGACGCGGGCCAACTCGTCGGCGGCTTCGACGGCACGGCCGTGGTGCAGACGCACATGACCAACTCGCGCCTGACCGACCCCGAGGTGCTGGAGTGGCGCTTTCCGGTGCGCCTGGACAGCTATGCCATCCGGGCCGGATCGGGCGGCGCCGGGCGCTGGCATGGCGGCGACGGCGGCGTGCGCCGCGTGCGCTTCCTCGAACCGATGACCGCCAGCATTTTGTCCAACGGCCGCGTGCAAGGGTCGTTTGGCATGGCAGGCGGCAGTGCCGGCGCGCTTGGCATCAACCGCGTGCTGCGCGCGGACGGCCGCGTCGAGGAGCTTGGCCACATCGGCCAGGTGCAGATGCAGCCGGGCGACGTGTTCGAGATCCAGACGCCGGGCGGTGGCGGGTTTGGCGTGGCCGAAGGGTAGGGCGGCTGGCGGCGCGCGGGCGCAAGCCCTGCGCTACTCACATGCCGGTGCGCCCCGTGATCGAGCGGCTGATGCTGGCCGGAACGTTCTTGCCCATGCGCCGCGCGCGAAACAGCGCGGCGCGCATCAGAAAGATGCCGGTGACCGGCACGGTGATCGCGATGAACAGCGCGATCAGCAGCACGTGCAGCGCCAGCACGCCTTCCTGTACCGAGAAGTACACCAGCGAGGCATGCATTACGCACCAGCAGCCCATCGTCGCGATGATGGCCGGCGCGTGTACGCGCTCGAAATAGGTCTTCAGGCGCAGCAGCCCCCAGGAGCCCAGCAGCGCGATGACCGCGCCGGCCAGCACGAAGACCGACACCATGATGTCCAGCCACAGCGGCAGGGCCTGGGCGTTCATTCGATCACCTCGCCGCGCAGCAGAAACTTGGCCAGCGCCGTGGAGCTGACGAAGCCCAGCAGCGCGATCAGCATGGCAGCCTCGAAGTAGTGCGCGCTGCCTTCCTGGATGGCCAGCACCAGCATCAGCAGCATGCCGTTGAGGTACATGCAGTCGAGCGCCAGCACGCGGTCTTGCGCCGCCGGGCCGCGCAGCATGCGCACCAGGCACAGCACCATGGCCAGTGCCAGCAGCACCAGGGCGATCGGCAGAACCCAGGACAGAATGGGACTGTTCATTCAAAAATCTCCATCAACGGACGTTCGTAGCACGCCTTGACGTGGTCGATGATGGCCTGCGCGTCGGCCACTTCCAGCACGTGCAGCATCAGCACCGAGCGATCCAGCGACAGCTCGGCCCAGACCGTTCCGGGGGTGATGCAGACGATCATGGCCAGCACCGCCAGCGCGTTCGGGTCGCGCAGCTGCAGCGGTATCTTGACGAAGTCGGGCGGGCCGCGGCGGCTGGCCGGGGCGAGCAGCAGGCGCAGCACGCCGATGTTGGAGTTGGTGGTGTCCACCATCACGGTCCAGCACAGGCGCAGTACCGTGATCCAGTGGCGTACGCGCACCCGCTGCGGGCGCAGGCCGCGCAGCAGCACCGGCAGGCCCAGCGCCAGCAGCGCGCCCAGCAGCATGTGGCCGGCGCTGGCGCTGTGGTTGAGCACCAGCCACACCAGGAACAGGCCAATCGAGACCAGCGGGGCAGGAAAAAACCGCTTCATCGCGCGGCCTCCTGCGTCGCGTCGGTGCCGTGGGCCACGCCCGGGCGTGGCGTGGCCGACATGACGGCGTGCACATAAGTGGTGGGTGCGTGCAGCGCGTTGGCCGCGGCGCGGGTGAAGCCAATGGCCGGCTCGGCCAGCACCGTGAGCGCCATGCAGGCGAGCAGCAGCGTGGCAATGGGCAGACCCTCGAGCACGCGCAACTCAGGCGCCATGCGGTCGAAGCTGCCCCAGAAGTGGCGGATGCCGGCGCGCGTCAGCGCCATCAGCGCGGCAAAGCCGGTGATCAGCATCAGCGCCAGCAGCAGCCAGCCGGCAACGCCCGGGCGCATGCCGGCCGACGAGCCCAGGCCCAGCGGGTTGAGCATCGCGGTCAGCATGGTCAGCTTGCCGACGAAGCCCGACAGCGGCGGCAGGCCGGCAATGACCAGCGTGCTGACCAGAAAGGACAGGCCGATGAAGGCCGCCGCCGCCTGGATGACGCGCCCGACCAGCACCTCCTCGTCGTCGTCCAGGTTGACGCCACCGGCCGTCGGCAGCAGGTCGGCGGTGAGAAACGGCGTGTCGTCCCTCTCGTAGGGCGCGAGCGAGGCTCCGCCGTTGCGCCAGCGGTCGATCAGGTCGTCGATCAGGAACAGCGCGGCCACGGCTAGCGTGGAGCTGGGCAGGTAGTACAGCAGGCCGGCCGTCAGGTCGTTCTCGGCAAAGCCGGCCGCCGCCAGCAGCGTGCCCGAGGACAGCACCGCCGCGTGCCCTGCCAGGTGCGACAGACGCTGCGAGCCCATCATGCCGACGGCGCCAAATACCATGGTGACCATGCCCGCGCCGGTCAGCCACAGGTTGCCGAACAGCGCAGAGGCACCCGCTTCTGCTCCGAACATCAGCGTCCACAGGCGCAGGATGGCGTACACGCCCACCTTGGTCATGATGGCGAACAGCGCGCCCACCGGTGCGGTGGCGCTGCTGTAGGCCGGCACCAGCCAGAAGTTCAGCGGCCAGACCGCGGCCTTGATCAGGAAGGCGGTGGCCAGGATGGCCGCGCCGGCGTGCAGCAGGCCGCGGTCGCCGTCCGAGACCTGGGCCACGGCCAGCGCCAGGTCGGCCATGTTCAGCGTGCCGGTGATGCCGTAGAGCACGGCCGCGCCGATCAGAAACAGCGACGAGGCCGCCAGGTTGATCGCGATGTAGTGCAGCCCCGAGCCGACGCGCGCCGGCCCCGAGCCGTGCAGCAGCAGGCCGTAGGAGGCCGCGAGCATGATCTCGAAGAACACGAACAGGTTGAACAGGTCGGCCGTCAGGAAGGCGCCGGCCAGCCCCATGAGCTGGAACTGGAACAGGCTCTGGAAATGCACGCCCGCACGGTACCAGCGCGCGCCGGAGAAGACCACCGCGCACAGCGCGACGACGCTGGTGAGCACCAGCATCAGCGCGGTGAGGCGATCGAGCGCCAGTACGATGCCGAATGGCGCAGGCCAGTTGCCCGGCAGGTACACGCCCAGCGTGCTGGTGGCGCCGGCCTGGTGGCTCCAGGCCAGCAGCGCCACGGACGCGACCAGCCCCAGCAGCGTGGACAGCACGCTGAAGAACAGCTTCAGGTGCTGCTGCTCCTCGCGCAGCAGCAGCAACGCCGCGGCGGTGAACATAGGTAGCGCAATCGGCGCCAGCATCAGGTGGGGCATCAGGGGCGCTGCCAGTTGTGCCAGCGTGCTCATGGCATCTCCTGCGCGTCGTGGGCGTGGCGGCCGTCCACGTGGTCGGTGCCCGAGGTGCCGCGCGAGGCCAGCAGCACGACCAGGAACAGCGCCGTCATGGCAAAGCCGATGACGATGGCGGTGAGCACCAGCGCCTGCGGCAGCGGGTCGGTGTAGTGATGCAGATCCTGCGCCACGCCGTCGACCAGCACCGGCGCCTGGTTGATGACCAGGCCCAGCCGGCCCATGCTGAAGATGAACAGGTTGACCGCATACGACAGCAGCGACAGCCCCATGATGACCTGGAAGGTGCGCGGGCGCAGGATGAGCCAAACGCCCGAGCCGGTGAGCACGCCGATGGCGATGGCCAGCACGATTTCCATCAGGGCGCCCCCTTCATGCCTGCCGGCGCAGGGGGATCGGGCGGGTCGCCCACCAGCAGCGAGATCGCCTGCATCTCCTCTTCGACCAGGCGAGCGTGGTAGCGGTGGCTGCGCACCGACTGGTGGGCGATTGCCGTGAGGATGAGCAGCGTGGCGCCGACGACGAGGGCGAACACGCCCAGGTCGAAGAAGGTGGCGCTGGCAAAGTGCAGCTCGCCGACCAGCGGCAGCTGCAGCACCGCGGTGTGGCTGGTCAGGAAGGGGTAGCCCAGCGCGACTGCGCCCAGACCGGTGGCCAGCGCCAGCAGCAGGCCGGTGGCGATCCAGCGCCGGGGCACCAGCGGCAGATGGGCTTCGACCCAGGTGGTGCCCGAGACCATGTACTGCAGCACCAGCGCCACCGAGAACACCAGCCCGGCGACGAAGCCGCCGCCCGGCTGGTTGTGCCCGCGCAGGAACAGGTAGATGGCCACCAGCGCGATGAAGGGCAGCAGCAGGCGCGCCAGCACGGCCGGCACCATCAGGTAGCCAATGGCGGTGTCGCTGGCGTGACGCGGGTTGAGCAGGTCGGTCTGCAGGTCGGCGGGCACGGCGCGCTGCTGCTCGGGCAGGTCCATGCTCTCGCCGGCGGGGCGAAAGCGCCGCAGCAGTGCGTAGACGGTGACTGCAACGATGCCCAGCACGACGATCTCGCCGAAGGTGTCGAAGCCGCGGAAGTCGACCAGCATGACGTTGACCACGTTGGTGCCGCCGCCGCCGCTGAGTGCATGCTCCAGGAAGAAGGTCGAGGTGCTCTCGGGGAAGTCGCGGCTCATCATCGCAAAGGCCAGCCAGGCCATGCCGCCGCCGGTCAACAGCGCCAGCACCAGGTCGCGCAGTCGCCGGGCGCGTGCGCGCAGCGGATCGGCCTCGCGCAGCGCGGCGTCGCGCCGGGGCAGCCAGCGCAGGCCCAGCAGAATCAGGATGGTGGTGACCAGCTCCACCGCCAGCTGGGTCAGCGCCAGGTCGGGCGCGGAGAACCACAGAAAGGTGACGCAGGTAGCCAGGCCCGCGCCGCCCATCAGCACCAGCGCGGCCAGCCGGTGGTATTTGGCCTGCCAGGCGGTGGCAATGGCGCACAGGCCGCCGACGATCCACAGCAGCACGAAGGCGATGGACAGCGGCAGCGCCGGGCGCGCGCCCAGGTGCACGCCCTGCAGCCACAGCGGCAGCACGCCGGCCACCAGTGTTGCCAGCACCAGCCACAGCATCTGCCACTGCAGGCGCTGGGTGGACAGCAGGCGCCGGCCGCTGCGTCCCCAGCGGGTGAATTGGGTCAGGCCCGCCTCGAACATCCGGCGCCCGCTCAGGTGGTGCATCACGAGCGGCGCCTGGGCGCTGCCGCGTGCGCGCAGCCAGTGCAGAGTCAGGTGCAGCGCAATGCCGCCGGCCAGCGCGATCAGGCTCATCACCAGCGGGGCGTTGACGCCGTGCCACAGCACCAGGCTGTAGGCGGGAAGCTGGCCGCCAACCACCGGCAGCGCCGCGGTGGCCAGGAACTGGCCCACGGCCCAAGCCGGGAAGATGCCGACAACCAGGCAGGCCAGCACCAGCAGCTCGACCGGCACGCGCATCCAGTGCGGCGGCTCGTGCGGGGTGCGCGGCAGGTCGGTGGCCGGCGGGCCCCAGAACACGTCGGCGATGAAGCGCAGCGAGTAGGCCACGCTGAACATGCCGGCGATGGTGGCGGCAATCGGCAGCGCCGTGGCCACCAGCGGCGAGGCGTCGAGGAAGACGGTCTCGGCGAAGAACATCTCCTTGGACAGAAAGCCGTTGAGCAGCGGCACGCCGGCCATCGCTGCGCCGGCAACGGTGGCCAGCGTCGCGGTAATCGGCATCATGCGGCGCAGGCCCGACAGGCGGCGAATGTCGCGCGTGCCGCTTTCATGGTCGACGATGCCCGCCGCCATGAACAGTGAGGCCTTGAAGGTCGCGTGGTTCATGATGTGAAAGACCGCGGCGACGGCGGCCAGCGGGCTGTTCAGGCCCAGCAGCAACACGATCAGGCCCAGATGCGAGATGGTGGAGTAGGCCAGCAGGCTCTTGAGGTCGTTCTGGAATATTGCCGCGTAGCCGCCGACGAGCAGCGTCACCAGGCCGGTGGCGCCAACCAGCCAGAACCAGGGCTCGGTGCCGCTCATCACCGGCCACAGGCGCGCCAGCAAAAAGACGCCGGCCTTGACCATGGTGGCCGAGTGCAGGTAGCTTGAGACCGGCGTGGGCGCGGCCATGGCGTTGGGCAGCCAGAAGTGGAAGGGAAACTGCGCGCTCTTGGTGAACGCGCCCAGCAGCACCAGCACCAGCGTGACCAGGTACAGCGGGTGGTGGCGCACCAGCTCGGCGGACGCCAGCACATGATCCAGATCGTAGCTGCCGACGATGTGGCCCAGCAGCAGCATGCCCGCCAGCAGGCACAGGCCGCCGCCGGCGGTCACGGTGAGCGCCATGCGCGCGCCGCGGCGCGCGTCCTCGCGGTGGTGCCAGTAGCCGATCAGCAGGAAGGAGAACAGGCTGGTCAGCTCCCAGAAGAACACCAGCTGGATCAGGTGGCCCGACAGCACCACGCCGGCCATCGCGCCCATGAAGGCCAGGAAGAACGAGAAGAAGCGCGGCACCGGGTCGGCCGGCGACATGTAGTAGCGCGCGTACAGCACGACCAGTGCGCCGATGCAGTAGACCAGCATGGAGAACATCCAGGCAAAGCCGTCCATGCGGATGACCATGGGCATGCCCAGTGAGGGCAGCCAGGCGATCTCCTGGCGCAGCACGGTGCCGGCGGCTACCTCGGGGAAATGCAGCGCAACCGCGACGGCGCAAAATACCGCCACCAGCCCCGCCAGGGTCGATTCGAGGTTGCGCGCATTGGCTGGCATGAGTGCCGCCAGCAGGCTGGCGGCAAAAGGCAGGACGATGAGGGTCAGCAGAGGCATTGCCGCGGGATTTTACGGGTAGAGCGCAGACGCCCGCGCTATGGAATTTGCAGCCCCAGGCGATCCGGGGGATGTGATGCGCGCACGCGCTACAGCTCTTCGACGCGCCGCGCTGGGTAGCTGTCCCAGGTCTGGCAGCCCGGACATTGCCAGAAGTGCTGGCGCGCCTCGAATCCGCATGCCGCGCAGCGGTAGCGCGTCAGCGGCTTGGCCGCGTTGTCCAGTGCGCGCTGGATCTGCGGGTGGTATTCCTCGTGTGCCAGCCGCTCCTGTGCCAGCCAGCGCGTGGCGGCCACCAGCGAGGGCTCGTGCTGCAGGTGGCGCACATACCATTGCGGCGCCTGCGCGGCCTGCTCCGCGTCCTGTTTTTCCAGCGCGACGATGGCGTCCAGCAAGTCCAGCGACGGCGCGGCCTCGTACAGCGTGCGCAGCTGCGCCAGCACCTGGGGCTGCTGGCCAGTGGCGCTGGCGCAGTCGGCCAGCAGCGCCGCCGCCAGCGGCGCGGCCGCCGGCGCGCTGGCGACCAGCTGCTGCAGCTGCTGCAGCGCTGCCCGGGGCTGGCCCTGGCGCTGGTGCTGGCGCGCCAGCTCCAGCAGTGGACGCGGCGCCTGGGGCGCGCTGGCATGCGCCTGCTCGAACAGCGCGCGCGCGCCGCCGTGGTCGCCGCGCTGCACGAGCGCGAGTGCCTGCTCGCACAGGTAGTGCGCAATGCGGGTGCTGAAGTCGCCCTGCTGCGCCTGCTGCATGCGCTTGGCGACGGCCATGGCCTGCGGCCAGTCGTGGGCGCGTTCGTAGATGGACAGCAGCGCCAGGCGCGCCTGGGCCTCGAAGGGCGTGGCGTCCAGGCGGCGCAGCGCGTCCTCGGCGCGGTCGAGCAGGCCGGCCTTGAGAAAGTCCAGCGCCAGCGCGTGCTGGGCGCGGTCGCGGTCGGCGCGCGTGAGGTCGGCGCGCGAGAGCAGGTGCTCGTGCACGCGCACCGCGCGGTTGTATTCGCCGCGGCGGCGAAACAGGTTGCCCAGCGCAAAGTGCAGCTCGGTGGTGTCGGGATCGTTCTGCACCGCCTCGATGAAGGCGTCGATGGCCTGATCCTGCTGCTCGTTGAGCAGATAGTTCAGCCCCTTGAAATAGGCCTTGGGCGAGCGGCGGCTGTCGGCGCGCCATTGGCGCAGGTCCAGGCGCGATGCCAGCCAGCCCAGGCCAAAGGCCAGGGGCAGGCCCATCAGCAGCCAGCTGAGTTCAAATTCCATGGATGGAGGCGGGCAGGTCGACAGTGGGTGGCGGGGCGCTTGGCTCGGAAGCCGGCGCGGGGACGCTGCTGCGCTGTTTGCGGCGCTTGCGCCAGCCGTACTGCACCATGCCCAGCACGCCGACCGCGACGCCCAGCGTGAAGGCGGCCAGCACGATGAGTACCAGCGCGGCCGACCACTGGGTGCCGAAGAAGAAGTGCACCGTCACGTCCTGCTGGTTGTTCAGCGCAAACGCCAGCAGCGCGAAAAAAATGACTGCCCTGAGCAGCCACAGAAAGAATTTCATGTGAGCGTCCCGTGTTCCGGGCGATTCTAAGACGGGAGCTCTCTCAATCGGCCGTGGTGCCGCGGTCGACGCCCTCGCGCAGCGCCTTGCCCGGCTTGAAGTGCGGCACGCGCTTGGCCGGGATGTGCACCGCTTCGCCGCTGCGCGGGTTGCGGCCCAGGCGGGCAGGGCGGTGGGTGACGCTGAAGCTGCCAAAGCCGCGGATTTCGATGCGGTGGCCGCGCACCAGCGAATCCGTGACCGCGTCCAGAATGGTCTTGACCGCGTATTCGGCGTCGCGCTGCGTGAGCTGGGTGAAGCGGGCTGCGAGTTCTTCGACGAGATTGGATCGGATCATGGCGGGTTCTGGGTAGTGGGAACGTAGGCACGTTCTGAAAAATGAAAACGGGCGCTCGCGGGCGCCCGTTCATGCGAGGAGCCTGGTGCGCCAACCCGGGGTGTGACCGGGTTGGCGTGGCCAGATTACCGCTCGGAGTTGTCCAGCTTGGCGCGCAGCAGGGCGCCCAGGCTGGTCGTACCGGCGTTCTCCTTGGACGACTGGGCCGACAGGTGGGCCATGGCTTCCTGCTGGTCGACCTGATCCTTGGCCTTGATCGACAGCTGGATGTTGCGGCTCTTGCGGTCGATGTTGGTCACGACGGCGGACACCTCGTCGCCTTCCTTGAGCACGTTGCGCGCGTCTTCGACGCGGTCGCGCGAGATCTCGGAGGCGCGCAGGTAGCCCAGAATGTCCTCGCCCAGGTCGATTTCGGCGCCGCGGGCGTCGACGGTCTTGACCTTGCCGGAGACGATCGAGCCCTTGTCATTGATGGTGACGAAGGTGGTGAACGGGTCTCCGTCCAGCTGCTTGATGCCCAGCGAGATGCGCTCGCGCTCGACGTCGACGGCCAGCACGATGGCGTCGACTTCCTGGCCCTTCTTGTAGTTGCGCACTGCAGACTCGCCCGGCTCGTTCCACGACAGGTCGGACAGGTGCACCAGGCCGTCGATGCCGGCAGCCAGGCCGACGAACACGCCGAAGTCGGTGATCGACTTGATCGGGCCCTTGACGCGGTCGCCGCGCTTGGTGTTCTGCGCAAACTCTTGCCACGGGTTGGCCTTGCACTGCTTCATGCCCAGGCTGATGCGGCGCTTGTCCTCGTCGATGTCCAGCACCATGACCTCGACCTCGTCGCCCAGCGACACCAGCTTGGTGGGGGCCACGTTCTTGTTGGTCCAGTCCATCTCGGAGACGTGCACCAGGCCTTCGATGCCGGGCTCGAGCTCGACGAAGGCGCCGTAGTCGGCAATGTTGGTGACCTTGCCGAACAGGCGGGTGCCCGAGGGGTAGCGGCGCGAGACGCCCATCCACGGGTCGTCGCCCAGCTGCTTGAGGCCGAGCGAGACGCGTTGCTTCTCTTGGTCGAACTTGAGGATCTTGGCCGTGATTTCCTGGCCGGGTTGCACCACTTCGCTCGGGTGGCGCACGCGGCGCCAGGCCATGTCGGTGATGTGCAGCAGGCCGTCGATGCCACCCAGGTCGACGAAGGCGCCGTACTCGGTGATGTTCTTGACCACGCCGTTGACGATGGCGCCTTCCTTGAGCGTTGCCAGCAGCTTCTCGCGCTCTTCGCCCATCGAGGCTTCGACGACGGCGCGGCGGCTCAGCACCACGTTGTTGCGCTTGCGGTCGAGCTTGATGACCTTGAATTCCAGGGTCTTGTTCTCGTAGGGCGTCAGGTCCTTGACCGGGCGCGTGTCGATCAGCGAGCCGGGCAGGAAGGCGCGGATGCCGTTGACCATGACGGTGAGGCCGCCCTTGACCTTGCCGCTGGTCGTGCCGTTGACGAACTCGCCGGATTCGAGCGCTTGCTCCAGCGCCAGCCAGGAGGCCAGGCGCTTGGCGGTGTCGCGCGAGAGAATGGTGTCGCCGTAGCCGTTCTCGGGCGTCACGACGGCGACGGACACGAAGTCGCCCACCTGGACTTCGATCTCGCCCTGGTCGTTCTTGAATTCGTCGATCGGCACGTACGCTTCGGACTTCAGGCCAGCGTTCACGACGACGAAGTTGTGCTCGACGGCGACGACTTCGGCGGTGATGACCTCGCCGGGGCGCATTTCGGTGCGTTGCAGCGACTCTTCAAACAGGGCGGCAAAAGATTCGGACATGTGTTTCCTTGCGCGCACCACAGGTTTCCGGAGGCATGATTGCGACCGTTTTTATGACTGTGAGCGCAGGCTGGTGTGTGGGGTGAACCACGGGTTTGCAGTGAACAAACCACGCCGTCAATGCGCCTGGGTGCAGCGCGACAGGGACGGCGTGGGCCGGTTTCAGCCCTTCAGCCAACGGGGGCGAAGGGCTGGCGCTCCTGCCACCAGGCGAGAACCTGGGCGACGGTCTCTTCGATCGTCAGCGTGGAATTGTCCAGCAGCAGGGCGTCTTGCGCGGGCTTGAGCGGTGCGACGGCGCGACTCTGATCGCGTGCGTCGCGCGCCTCCAGATCTGCGCGAAGACTGTCGATTTTAGCGTCGATTCCCTTCGAAATCAACTGTTTGTGGCGCCGCTCGGCGCGGCAGGCGGCGCTGGCGGTCATGAAAACCTTCAGCGGCGCCGTTGGGAAGATCACCGTGCCCATGTCGCGCCCGTCGGCCACCAGGCCGGGCAGGCGGGCAAAGCCGTGCTGCAGATCGAGCAGCGCGGTGCGCACCGTGGCCATGGCCGAGATGCGCGAGGCGTCGGCGCCGGTCGCCTCCAGGCGCAGCGCCTCGCTCACGTCCTCGTCGGCCAGCCAGATGCGTTCGCCGTCAAAGCGTATCGGCAGCTGGCGGGCGATGACTGCAATCGCGGCCTCGTTGCCGGGTTCCATGACCAGGCCGGCCCTGGCTGCGGCCAAGGCTGTTGCGCGATACAGCGCGCCCGAGTCGAGAAAGGCGTAGCCCAGCCGTTGCGCCACGAGCGAGGCCACCGTGCCCTTGCCCGAGGCGGTGGGCCCGTCGATGCAGATCACCGGGACGGCGCCGGACTGGGCCTGCGCGACGCTGAACAACGCCTCGAAGTAGTCGGGGAAGGTCTTGGCGACGCAGCGCGGGTCTTCGATGCGCACCGGCAGCCGTGCCGGGTTGAACGCGGCCAGCGAGAAGCACATCGCGATGCGGTGGTCGTCGTAGGTGTGGATGCGCGCGGCGCGCCAGTCGGCCGCCGCGGGCAGCGGGTCGACGCGCAGAAAGTCGGCGCCTTCCTCGACGGTGGCGCCGAGCTTGCGCAGCTCGCAGGCCATCGCGGCCAGGCGGTCGGTTTCCTTGACGCGCCAGCTGGCGATGTTGGTGAGCAGGCTGGGGCCGTCGGCGTACAGCGCCATGACGGCCAGCGTCATTGCGGCGTCGGGAATGTGGTTGCAGTCCAGGGCGATGGCCTTGAGCGGCCAGCTGCCGCGGCGCACTTGCAGCCAGTTGTCGCCGCCGTCCACCTGCGCGCCCATGGCACGCGCGGCGTCGACGAAGCGGATGTCGCCCTGGATCGAGTCCAGGCCCACGCCCTCGATGCGCACGCCGTCGCCGCTGCCGGCAAGCGCCCCCAGTGCAATGAAATAGCTGGCCGAGGAGGCGTCCGCCTCGACATGGATGCTGCCGGGCGAGCGGTAGCGGCTGCCGGCGGCGATGGTGAAGCGCTGCCAGCCCTGGCGCTGCACCGCAATGCCAAAGCGCGCCAGCAGCGCCAGCGTGATCTCGATGTAGGGCTTGGAGATCAGCTCGCCGACCACCTCGATCACCACGTCCTGCTCACGGGCAGCCAGCGGCAGCGCCATCAGCAGTGCGGTGAGAAACTGGCTGGAGACGTCGCCGCGCACCTGAATGGGTGCGGCCAGCTGCAGCGGAGGAACGCCGCCGCCCTGGGCGATGGACAGCGGCGGGTAGCCGGGCTGGCCCAGATAGTCGATGGCGCAGCCGAGCTGGCGCAGTGCGTCGACCAGGTCGCCGATCGGGCGCTCGTGCATGCGCGGCACGCCCGAGAGCGTGAAGTCGCCCAGCATCAGCGCCAGCGCCGCGGTGAGCGGGCGCATGGCGGTGCCGGCGTTGCCCAGAAACAGCTTTGCGGGCGAGCGCGGCGCGCGCGCGCCCAGGCCGGTGATGCGCACCGTGCGCGCGTCCACATGTTCAACGGTGCAACCAATGGCGGCCAGCGCGTCCAGCATCACCGCGGTGTCGTCGCTGGCCAGCAGGTCGTGCACCTCGGTCGTGCCTTCGCTGAGCGCGGCCAGCAGCAGCACGCGGTTGGAAATGCTCTTGGAGCCGGGCAGGCGCACGCTGCCGCCGGCCAAGCGCAGCGCGGGCAGGTCAAGAAAGTCGGTGGTGTACATCGGCCTCGTCAATCCTCGTGGCTGTGCGACTGGCCCATGCGCCAGTGCGCACGGGTGGAGCTGGCCAGCGTCAGCAGGTCTTCCAGGTGCTGGGTGTCGTCCTCCTGCATCGCGGCCTGCAACTGCTGCAGAGCCTGCTCGAACAGGCGCGACTGCGCCAGCACTTCGGTGCGGTTGGCGCGCAGGATGTCGCGCCAGATTTTTGGGTCGCCCGCGGCAATGCGCGTGAAATCGCGAAAACCCGGGCCGGCCAGTTGCAGCAGCGTGTTGCTGCGCTCCTGGCCAATGATGCTGTTGAGCAGCGCGAACGCCAGCAGGTGGGGCAGGTGGCTGACCGCGGCGAATGCGGTGTCGTGGTGCTCCGGCGCCATGGTGCTGACCTGGCAGCCCAGCGCGCTCCACAACTGCTCGGCACGGCGCAGCTGGGCCGTGAGCGTGCGCTCGGTGGGCGTCAGGATGACCTGGCAGCCGCGGTACAGGTCAGCCTGGGCGTGCTCGACGCCGGCGACCTCGCGTCCGGTGATCGGGTGGGCGGGAACGAACGAGCCCACGCTGTTGCCCAGCGCGCTGCGCGCGGCCTGCACCACGTCCTGCTTGGTCGAGCCCACGTCCATCACCAGCGTCTGCGGCGTGACCAGGTGGCGAATCGCCTTGAGCGTAACCTCGGTGGCGGCCACGGGCACGGCCAGCAGCACGATGTCGGCGCCTGCGGCGGCCAGCAGTGCCGACGGCGCCTCGACGTCGATCACGCCCAGCTCGCGGGCGCGCTCGGTGGTCGACGGTGACTTGCTGTAGCCGACGACGCGCTTGACCAGGCCCGCTTGTTTCAGCGCCAGCGCGAACGAGCCGCCCATCAGGCCGCAGCCGATCAACCCCAATTGTTCGAACATCGTCTCTGGCTCCTTCACGCCGCGGTGGGGTAGGAGCCCAGCAGCTTGTAGAAGGCGCACATGTGCTGCAGCTCGTCGAGCGCCTGGGCCACGTGGGGCTGGCTGGGGTGGCCGGCGATGTCGATGTAGAAGTAGTACTCCCACTGGCCGGTGCGCGCCGGGCGCGACTCGAAGCGCGTCATGGATACGCCGTGCTTTTTGAGCGGCACCAGCAGGTCGTGCACCGCGCCGGGGCGGTTGGGCACCGAGATGATCAGGCTGGTGCAGTCGCGCCCGGTGGGCGCGGGCGTGGCCAGCGTATGCGGCAGGCAGATGATGGCAAAGCGCGTGCGGTTGTAGGCCTCGTCCTGGATGGCGTGCGCCACTACGTGCAGGCCGAACTGCTGGCCGGCGCGCTCGCTGGCAATGCCGGCCCAGGCCGGGTTGGTTGCGGCCATCCGCGCGCCTTCGGCATTGCTGTTGACCGGGCGGCGCTCGGCGTGCGGCAGGTGCTTGGACAGCCAGGCGTGGCACTGTGCCAGCGCCTGTGGGTGGGCCAGCACGGCTTCGATGTTCTCGGCGTCGCTGGTCAGGCGCAGCAGGTTGTGGCGCACCAGAAGGCTCACCTCGCCCACGACATGGCAGGGCGTGTGCAAGAACATGTCCAGCGAGCGTGTGACCACGCCCTCGTTGGAGTTTTCCACGCCGACGACGCCATATTGCGCGCTGCCCGCAGCCGTGGCGTGGAAGACCTCGTCAAAGCTGTTGCAGTACATGAGGTCGGCCGCGCCGCCGAAGTATTCGAGCGCAGCTTGTTCGCAGAACGTGCCCTCGGGGCCGAGTACCGCGACGCGCTGGGGCGACTCCAGCGCCAGGCAGGCAGACATGATCTCGCGCCAAATGGCCGAGACATGCACGTCCTTGAGCGGTCCGGGGTTGGCGCGGGTGATCTTCTCGATCACCTGGGCCACGCGGTCGGGGCGGAAAAACGGCGATCCTTCGCGTTTCTTGATCTCGCCGACCTGCTCGGCCACGTGGGCGCGCGCGTTCAGCAACTGCAGCAGTTGCTGGTCGATGGAGTCGATCTGCACGCGCAGCTGCGCCAGGTCGGGGGAGGCTTGGGGTTCGGACATGAGCAGATGGCTCCGGGCGGGGGAGGGAGGGCGCTGGCGGATCGGGGCGTCTCTCAGGCGTGCTGGCGCTCGAAGTCGTGCATGTAGTCGATCAGCGCCTGCACGCCGGCCAGCGGCATGGCGTTGTAGATGCTGGCGCGCATGCCGCCCACGCTCTTGTGGCCCTTGAGCTGCAGCAGGCCGCGCTCGCGCGCGCCGGCCAGGAACGCGTCGTTGCGCGCATCGTCCTGCAGCAGGAAGGGAATGTTCATGCGCGAGCGGCAGTGGTGGGCGACCTTGTTGACGTAGAACGACGACTGGTCGATGAAGTCGTACAGCAGTTGCGCCTTGGCGATGTTGCGCAGCTCCATCGCGGCCACGCCGGTGGCGTCGCCTTCGCGCTGGGCTTTCAACCACTGGAAGGTCAGCCCCGCCATGTAGATGCCCCAGGTGGGCGGCGTGTTGTAGGCCGAGTGGTTGTCGGCGACGATTTTGTAATCGAAGGCGCTGGGGCAGATCGGCAGCGCATGGCCCAGCAGGTCGCCCCGCACGATGACGATGGTCAGCCCAGCCGGGCCGATGTTCTTTTGCGCGCCGCCAAAGGCCAGGCCCACGCGGCTCCAGTCGACCGGGCGCGATGCGACGTGCGACGAAAAGTCGATGACCAGCGGCGCGTCGCTGCCCAGGGCCTTGAGGTCGGGCAGCTCCTGGAACTCGGTGCCGTGGATGGTCTCATTGCTGCAGATGTGCACATAGCTGGCGCCGCGCGACAGCTGCCAGCTCGCCGGGGTCGGAATGGTCGTGAAGCCGCCGTCCTCGCTGGAGGCTGCGGTGTGCACCTCGGCCGCGTATTTGTGCGCTTCCTTGCGCGACTTCTGGCTCCAGCTGCCGGTGACGACGAAGTCCACCGTGCCTGCGCGCGAGAGATTCAGCGGGACGATGGCGTTCTCGGCAATGCCGCCGCCCTGCATGAACAGGATCTTGAATTCGGGCGGCACCGCCAGCAGGTCGCGCAGGTCGGCCTCCGCCTGCTCGTAGATGGCGACGAATTCCTTGCCGCGGTGGCTCATCTCCATCACGCCCAGGCCGCTGCCGTGCCAGTCGAGCATTTCGGCCGCGGCGCGCTGGAGCACCTCTTCGGGGATGGCGGCCGGGCCGGCCGAGAAGTTGTAGGGACGCTGCATGGTCTGGGTTCCTGCAAGAGACGACGCCGCGCGGCGGCCGGCGTGTCGGGGATGCACAAAAGCCTGAGGTGTTGGGCGTGGTCCGCCGGCGCGCTGCCGGCGGGCCACGCGGGGGGTCAGTCCTGGTCGGCGGCGGGCGGCGTGGGCGTATCGCCTGCGTCGTCGCTGTCCTGGGGTTGTTCGTTGGCGTCGTTCTCGACGATGCGCTGCAGGCCCGAGAGCTTGGCGCCCTCGTCGAGCGAAATCAGCGTGACGCCCTGGGTGGCGCGGCCAAGCTCGCGGATCTCGGCGACGCGGGTGCGCACAAGCACGCCGGTGTCGGTGATCAGCATGATCTCGTCGTCGGCGCGCACCAGCGTGGCGGCGACGACGCGGCCGTTGCGCTCGCTCTGCTGGATCGCGATCATGCCCTTGGTGCCCCGGCCGTGGCGCGTGTATTCGGTGATGCTGGTGCGCTTGCCGTAGCCGTTTTCGGTGGCCGTGAGCACGGACTGTGCTTCGTCCTCTGCCACCAGCATGGCGATCACGCTCTGGCCCTCGTCGAGCGACATGCCGCGCACGCCGCGGGCGTTGCGGCCCATCGGGCGCACGTCGTTCTCGTCGAAGCGCACCGCCTTGCCACCGTCGGAGAACAGCATCACGTCGTGCGCACCGTCGGTCAGCGCCGCGCCGATCAGGAAGTCGCCCTCGTCCAGGCCGACGGCGATGATGCCGACCTTGCGCGGGTTGGAGAACTCGGACAGCGCGGTCTTCTTCACGGTGCCCATGCTGGTCGCCATGAAGACGTAGTGATCCTCGGGGAAGTGGCGCATCTCGCCGGTGAGCGGCAGCACGACGTTGATCTTCTCGCCGTCCTGCAGCGGGAACATGTTGACGATGGGCCGCCCGCGCGAGCCGCGCGAGCCGGCGGGCACCTCCCAGACCTTGAGCCAATACAGCCGCCCGCGGTTGGAGAAGCACAGAATCCAGTCGTGCGTGTTGGCGATGAACAGCTGGTCGATCCAGTCGTCGTCCTTGGTGGCTGTGGCCTGCTTGCCGCGCCCGCCGCGCCGCTGGGAGCGGTATTCGCTCAAGGGCTGGCTCTTGATGTAGCCGGTGTGCGAGAGCGTCACCACCATGTCGGTGGGCGTGATCAGGTCTTCCGTCGACAGGTCCTGCGCGCTGTGCTCGATCTCGCTGCGGCGTGCGCCGAGCTTGGTCTGGCCGAATTCGGTCTTCACCGCGGTCAGTTCGTCGCTGATGATGACCGACACCCGCTCGGGCCTGGCGAGGATGTCCAGCAGATCCTCGATGTGCGCCATGATGTCCTTGTATTCGGCGACGATCTTGTCCTGCTCCAGGCCCGTGAGACGCTGCAGGCGCATCTGCAGAATCTCCTGCGCCTGCGTGTCCGACAGGCGGTACAGGCCGCCGGCCTGCATGCCGTATTCGCGCTCCAGCCCCTCGGGGCGGTAGTCGTCGGCATTCACCACGGCGCCGTCCTCGCGGGTGCGGGTCAGCATTTCGCGCACCAACTGGCTGTCCCAGCTGCGCGCCATCAGCTCGGCCTTGGCCACGGGGGGCGTGGGCGATTCGCGGATGATGCGGATGAATTCGTCGATGTTCGCCAGCGCCACGGCCAGGCCTTCGAGCACATGGCCTCGGTCGCGCGCCTTGCGCAGCTCGAACACAGTGCGGCGCGTGACGACCTCGCGGCGGTGGCCGATGAAGACCTCGATCAGATCCTTGAGGTTGCACAATTTCGGTTGGCCGTCGATTAGCGCGACCATGTTCATGCCGAAGGTGTCCTGCAACTGCGTCTGCTTGTACAGGTTGTTGAGCACCACCTCGGGCACTTCGCCACGCTTGAGCTCGATCACCAGGCGCATGCCGGACTTGTCCGACTCGTCCTGGATGTGGCTGATGCCTTCGAGCTTCTTCTCGTGCACCAGCTCGGCCATGCGCTCCTGCAGCGTCTTTTTGTTGACCTGGTAGGGCAGCTCGTCGACGATGATCGCCTGGCGCTGGCCGCGGTCGATGTCCTCGAAATGCACTTTGGCGCGCATCACCACCTTGCCGCGCCCGGTGCGGTAGCCTTCCTTGACTCCGGTGATGCCGTAGATGATGCCGGCCGTCGGAAAGTCGGGCGCGGGAATGATCTCCATCAGCTCGTCGATGCCGGCCTCAGGGTGCTGCAGCAAGTGCAGGCAGGCGTCGACCACCTCGTTCAGGTTATGCGGCGGAATGTTGGTCGCCATGCCCACCGCAATGCCGGCGCTGCCGTTGACCAGCAGGTTGGGCAGGCGGCTGGGCAGCACCAGCGGCTCGCTTTCGCTGCCGTCGTAGTTGGGGCCGAAATCCACCGTCTCCCTGTCGATGTCGGCCAGCATCTCGTGGGCGATCTTCGACAGGCGGATTTCGGTGTAGCGCATCGCGGCGGCGCTGTCGCCGTCCACGCTGCCGAAGTTGCCCTGGCCATCGACCAGCATGTGGCGCAGCGAGAAGTCCTGCGCCATGCGCACGATAGTGTCGTACACCGCGCTGTCGCCGTGCGGGTGGTATTTACCGATCACGTCGCCGACGATACGCGCCGACTTCTTGTACGGGCGGTTCCAGTCGTTGTTAAGCTCGTGCATCGCGTAGAGCACACGGCGATGGACCGGCTTCAAGCCATCGCGTGCATCGGGCAGGGCACGGCCCACGATCACGCTCATTGCGTAATCAAGGTAACTGCGCCGCATCTCCTCTTCCAGGCTGATGGGCAGGGTTTCTTTGGCAAACTCGGTCATGAAGGGCTCAGGCAAAGCGTCGGGTCAATCGGGCATTTTAGGGGCAAGGGGTTGTTGCCGGTGAACAACAGTTTCTCCCGAGGACACATTTGTCGCCCTTTCGCGACCGGTCGAGCGCTGTTGGTAATAGCCCGCTATGGCACAATCTTTACAACGTTTTTGGTGGTGGTCACTGACAACGTATTTGATACGCAGCGCGGCTGCGGCTTTTTTCTCGTTAAAAGGAGAACCATGAACAAACTCAATAAAGTGGCGATGCTGATTGCCTCGGCTGCGCTTGCTACTGCTGCCGGTGCCCAGACCGTGGACAACTGGAAGAACGGCTCGGGCGACCTGGTCTGGAAGAACGGTACGAACGAACTGTGCTGGCGCGACGCCAACTGGACGCCTGCCACGGCCGCCGAAGGCTGCGACGGCGCGCTGGTCAAGGCTGCCGCTGCTGCTCCGGCCCCCGCGCCGGCTCCTGTGGCCGCTGCTCCGGCTCCGGCTCCCAAGCCCGCTCCGGCTGCTGCCAGCAAGGTTTCCTACTCGGCCGACGCTTTCTTCGACTTCGACAAGGCTGTACTCAAGCCCGAAGGCAAGGCCAAGCTGGACGACCTGGTCTCCAAGGTCAAAGACATCAACCTGGAAGTCATCATCGCCGTGGGTCACACCGACTCCACTGGCCCTGATGCCTACAACCAGAAGCTGTCGGTGCGCCGCGCAGAAGCCGTCAAGGCCTACCTGGTGACCAAGGGCATCGAAAAAAACCGCGTGTACACCGAAGGCAAGGGCGAAGCCCAGCCCATCGCGTCCAACGCCACCCGCGAAGGCCGTGCGAAGAACCGCCGCGTGGAAATCGAAGTGGTCGGCACCCGCGCCAACTGATCGGTTTTCCGGTATTCGGCAGAAAAGCCCCGCAAGGGGCTTTTTTGTTGCCTGAAATTCTCGGTACTGGACTGACGGGTCGTTGAAATCAAGCGGCGGCGACACCTGGGAAATATCGTCTGGCCGCCATTCGGCCGCCATTCGGTTGTCGCAGGGTAATCAGCGCGGCGCGCCAAAGGGCGCGCCCGCCAGTTTGCTGCCTGCTTTCAGTCCGCGCTTGGCAAACCAGCCCTGGTTCATTTCCAGCACGTAGCGCACCGGCTCGCTGGAGCAGTGCGATTCTTCGCTGTGCGGCTGCATGTTGGCCAGATTGACGATGCGGCCGTCGTCGGCGACGAAGGCCGCGGTGAGCGCCAGCGGCGTGTTCTTCATCCAGAAGCACTGCACGCCCAGCTCCGGGAAGGCGAACAGCATGCCTTCGTGTGCCGGCATTTCGCGGCGGTACATCAGGCCGATCTCGCGCTGGCGCGCCGTAGCGGCCACCTGGGCGTCGATGCGGTGCATGCCGGCCGTGATCTCGGTGCGCGGCAAATCCAGCTGGGGCGCCTGCTGCGCAACTGCCGGCGCGGTGGGCAGCAGCAGCGACAGTGCGAGACCGCCTTGCAGCAGGGCAAAACGAAGCATGGAAGGCGTGGGATGCATGGTTTATTGACAATAGAATCGTTGCAGATATTTCACCACAGGCCCAGCGGCTGCGCCCAGGCACGCAGGCCACGAGCGGAGGCTTTCCACCCATGACCCAGTACCAGCACATCCAGGTTCCCGAAGCGGGCCAGAAGATCACCGTGGGCGCCGACGGCGCGCTGAACGTGCCGTCTCAGCCCATCATTGCCTTCATCGAGGGCGATGGTACGGGCGTGGACGTGACGCCGGTGATGCGCCGCGTGGTCGATGCCGTAGTCGCCCAGGTCTACCGCGGCGAACGCCAGATCCACTGGATGGAGGTATACGCCGGCGAGAAGGCCACGCGCGTCTATGGCCCCGACGTGTGGCTGCCCGACGAGACGCTGGATGCGGTGCGCGAGTACGCGGTGTCGATCAAGGGGCCGCTGACCACGCCGGTGGGCGGTGGCATCCGCTCGCTGAACGTGGCGTTGCGCCAGCAGCTCGACCTGTACGTCTGCTTGCGGCCGGTGCGCTACTTCAAGGGCGTGCCGTCGCCGGTGCGCGAGCCGAGCAAGACCGACATGGTGATCTTTCGCGAGAACTCTGAGGACATCTACGCCGGCATCGAGTTCGAGGCCGGATCAAGCCAGGCGCGGCGCCTGATGCAGTTTCTGCACGAGGAGTTCGGCATCCACAAGATCCGTTTTCCCGAGACCTCGGCTATCGGCATCAAGCCCGTGTCGCGCGAGGGCACCGAGCGTCTGGTGCGCCAGGCCATCCAGTACGCGATCGACCATGACAAGCCCAGCGTGACCCTGGTGCACAAGGGCAACATCATGAAGTTCACCGAGGGGGCGTTCCGCGACTGGGGCTATGCACTGGCGGCGCGCGAGTTCGGCGCGACGCTGATCGACGGCGGCCCTTGGATGCGCCTGAAAAACCCGAAGACGGGCCGCGAAATCACGATCAAGGACAGCATTGCCGACGCCTTTTTGCAGCAGATCCTGCTGCGTCCGGTCGAGTACAGCGTGATTGCCACGCTCAACCTCAACGGCGACTACATCTCCGACGCGCTGGCCGCGCAGGTGGGCGGCATCGGCATCGCGCCGGGTGCCAATCTGTCGGGCAGCGTCGCGGTGTTCGAGGCCACGCACGGCACGGCGCCCAAGTACGCGGGCAAGGACTACGTCAACCCCGGCTCGATCATCCTGTCGGCCGAGATGATGCTGCGCCACATGGGTTGGATCGAGGCGGCCGACGCCATCATCCGCATCATGGAAAAAGCCATCCGGAGCAAGCACGTGACCTATGACTTCGCCCGCCTGATGGAGGGCGCGACCCAGGTCAGCTGCTCGGGCTTTGGCCAGGTGCTGATCGACCAGCTGCACGCCGAGGAAGCCTGAACGCCGGGGCGGGCGGGGGACATCAGCGCTCGATCACCCGCCGCGCGTACTGCTGCAGATAGTCCATCAGCTGGTGGGCGCCGGCGACGGCGCGCGCCTCGTCGCCCGAGGCAATGCCCTGCGCCAGCGCCATGTGGGCGTCGGCGGCCCGGACGATGTCGCCTTCGCTCTGGTAGGCATACCAGAAACGTCGGCATTGCACGATGAGCGGAATCACGCACTTGACCGCCGGTGCATTGGCGCAGGCCTGGTGGTTGACCACGTCCAGCGCGTGGTCGGCGCGCATATAGGCGTCCAGGTCGCCGCTTTCGGCGGTATTCACCATGTCCTGGGCGCGTTGCACCAGGGCGTCGCGCTGCGCGGGCGTGGCGCGGCGCGCGCTGCAGGCGGCGATCAGCGCTTCGAGCGCGCGGCGCGTGGCGATCACATCCAGGTATTCGGCCAGGTCGATGTGAGACACCAGCAGGCCGCGGCGCGGCTGCTGCACGACCAGGCCGATCGAGACCATGCGCAGCAGTGCCTCGCGCACGGGGGTGCGGCCCAGGCCGGTGAGCGCGACGAGGTCGGCCTCGACCACCGCGCTGCCCGGCTGTAGCTGCAGCGTCGAGATCAGCGCCTCTAGCGCGTCGTAGGCCAGGTCGGCGGCGCGCCTGGTCGGTGGCGTGCGGGTGGTCGGTGTGGCAAGCGGCATGGGTTGCGGAGGGGTCAGTGGGCTAGCGCCAGAATTTCTTCGTACAGCGTGCGCGGCACGGCGGCGCCCTCGCGCAGGCTGCGCTCGCGTGCGGCGTGGCGGCGCTGCGATGGCAGGCGCGCGCCCTGGTCGGTGATCGATGACAGCAGCACCTCGGCGCGCTGCTGGGCCTGGGCCAGGTCGCCGCCCGACAGCTGGATCGGGTCGAACGCCAGGATCAGCTCGCCGTGGCAGGGCGCGGCGCCGGCGCCATCGTCGAACGCCAGCGACTCCTGACTGATCCAGTCGCCGATCAGCGCGCCGGCCATCAACTCGACCATGGCGGCCAGCGCCGAGCCCTTGTGGCCGCCAAAAGTGCGCATTGCACCCTGGGCCACCGCGATGGGGTCAGTGCTCTCGCGCCCCTGGGCGTCCACGCCGCAGCCCGGCGGCAGCGGCGTGCCGGCGCGCCGGTGCAGCTCCAGGTCGCCGCGGGCGATGGCGCTGGTCGCCAGGTCGAACACGAAGGGTGTGGGGCCGGGGCGAGGCCAGCCAAAGGCGATTGGGTTGGTGCCGAATACCGGCTTGTGTCCGCCCGCAGGCGCAACCCAGGAGTGGCTGGGCGTCAACGCCAGCGCTGCCAGGCCGTGGGCGGTGATGTCCTCGACCTCGGGCCACAGCGCCGAGAAGTGAAAGCATTGCTGAATGACGAGCGCGCCCAGGCCATACGTGCGCGCCGCCTCGACCAGCGCCGGCAGGCCGCGCTCGAAGGCCAGCGGCGAGAACGCGCGCCGCGCGTCCACGCGCACGACGGCGCCGCGCGTCGGGTGGACGACGGGCTCGGCCTGCAGGTCGACCTTGCCGCTGGCCGCCGTCTGGCTGCAGGTGATCAGGCGGTACAGGCCATGCGATGCGCAGTCGTCGCGCTGGCCGGCGACGATGGTGCGCGCCATGGCCTGGGCGTGCGCGGGCGACAGGCCTTGGCGCGCCAGCACGCGGCAGGCCAGATCGTGCAGCTGAGCCAGCGGCAGGCGCACGGTGGTGGAAGAGTCGGCAGAGGTCATGGCACAGGGGCGTCGCAGGAGCTGGCCATGCCCGCAAGCGTTGCAAGGCGGGCCGGGGCCAGCAGATGGTGGGCGGGGGCGGGCGTCCAACCATACAGGAACTGCGCGGCCGCGCCGCACACACGGCCCTGGCATGCGCCCATGCCGCAGCGCGTGTGCAGCTTGGCGTCTATCCAGTCGCTGCGCGGCGCAAGCTGGCCGTGCGCCACGTCCTCGCAGCGGCACACCAGCGTGTCGGCCTGCGGCAGCTGGCGCAGTGCGGGATCGAGCGCAAAACTGCGCCGCAGCGCGTCGGCAAAACCCTGCCAGCGCAGGCGCCGTCCGGTCAGCGCCTGCGCGACGTGCAGTTCGCCGACGGCGGCGTGGCCGGCAATCGCGCCTTCGGCCAGCGCTTTTTCGCTGCCGCCAAAGCCGGTGCACTCGCCTGCGGCCCACACTTGGGCCACGCCGGTGGCCTGCAGCGTGTCGACCTGCAGGCCTTGGTGCGCGTTCAGCGCGCAGCCCAGCAGCTGGCCCAGCTGTGTGTTGGGCACCAGGCCAAAGCCGCAGGCCAGGCGGTCGCAGGCGATGGCCTCCTGTGCCGCGCCGTTGGTCAGCGTGACGCTGGCCAGCCGATCGTCGCCATGGGCTTGCGCCACGTGCCAGCCCACACGCAGCGCCGGGCTGGCCAGGCTTGCAGCCTGCGCCGCCTTGGCCGGCCAGCGCGGCAGCTGCGCGGCAAAGCCCAGCAGTGCCGGCCAGCGGGTCTGCTCGGCAATGCGCAGCACCTGGGCGCCAGCCTGCCGGGCGGTGTGCGCGGCGGCCAGCAGCAGCGGGCCGCTGCCGGCGACGACGATGCGCTCGCCGCGCACCGCAAGCCCTGCCTTGATCAGCGCCTGCAGGCCGCCGGCGCCGGTCACGCCTGGCAGCGTCCAGCCGGCAAAGGGCAGCAGCAGCTCGCGCGCGCCGGTGCACAGAATCAGGCGCCCGCTGGTCTGCAGCCAGCCTTGTTCGGCGTTTTCCAGCAGCAGGGCAGGCGCCTGGCCGGGCGTGCCGGCCGGCCCCAGGCCGACGACGCGGGTGCCGCCCAGCCAGCGAATGTTGGCGTGGCGCTGCAGCTGCTCGCGCAGCGCGTGCGCCTGCGCTGGCAGCTGGGCCTGCGGGCCGGCCCGCCAGATCTGGCCGCCGGGCGCGGGGTTGTCGTCGACCAGCACGATGGCGGCGCCGCTGGGCGCTGCTGCCAGTGCAGCGGCCAGCCCGGCCGGGCCGGCGCCGATGATCAGCAGGTCGCAGTGGCGCGGGCCACTCGCCAATGCGCCGGGCGGGGCGTGTGGCACGTCGTCCGGCAGCGCAGGGTCGGCCGCGCCGGTGATGACCTGCATGCCTGGCGCGCACGGCGTCTGGCAGGCCAGGCGGCGCTGGCCATCGACCTCGACGCGGCATTCATGGCACACGCCCATGCCGCACAGCGGCGCGCGCAGCGCACCGCCGACCGCGCGGCGCGTGGTGCCCGGAGGGCGCAGCGCCAGCGCAGCGGCCAGGCTGATGCCGGCGGTCACCTGCAGCAGCGCGCCGTCGACCGTGATCGTGAGCGGGGCGGCGGCGGTGTTCATGCGGCCCACTCCAGGCGGGTCGGCGCGTAGGGCGCGGGGTCGATGCAGGGCACGCTGCCGGTGATCTGCGCGGCGATCAGCTTGCCGGTGGCCGGCGCAGCGGTCACGCCCAGGCCTTCATGGCCGACGGCCAGCCACAGGCGCTCCAGCCGCGGGTGCGCGCCAATCAGCGGCAAGCCGTCGGGCGTGGCCGCGCGAAAACCTGCCCAGGTGCGGATGATGTTGCATTGCGCCAGCGCAGGTGCGTAGCGCAGAGCGCGGCGCAACATGCGCGCCAGCAGCGCGTTGTCGATCTGCCGGTCCTGTGTGTCGAACGCGCGCGAGGAGCCGATCAGGAGCTGGCCCGTGGGGCGCGGCTGCAGGTTGAACGCCACCGACGTGCCCTCGCTGTGGTGGGCACTGTGGATGTAGCCCAGCTCGACGACCTGGTGGCGCAGCCAGCCGGGGTAGCGGTCGGTGATCGCCAGCTGCCCCTTCTTGGCGCGCAGCGGCAGGCCGGGGCACAGTGCGGCAGCATGCAGGCCCGCGGCCAGCACGGTGGCGCCGGCACTCAAACGGCTGCCGTCGGCCAGGTGCACGCCGTCGGCGTCGATGCGCACTGCGCGCGCCTGCGTGACCTGGATGCGCGCGCCGTGGCGGCGCAGCAGCCAGGCGGCGGCGTTGGGCGCGTAGACGATGGCGTCGCCCGGCACGCGCAGCGCGCCGCACAGCTGGGGCGCCAGCAGCGGCTCGGTGCGGCTCAGCTGGGCGGCATCCAGCAGATCGCAGACCACGCCCAGCGCCTGCAGGCGCGCGTGCTTGCGCTCGGCCTCGTGCATTTCGGCGTCGTTGGCGGCCACCCACAGCGTGCCGCTGGCGGTGTAGGCCGCATCGGGCGCCTCGCGCTGCAGCGCCGGGCGCAGCGCCTGCCACTGGGCCAGAGACGCCTGGCTGAGCGCAAGCTCGGCCGGGTTGTCGTCCATCAGCACCAGGTGGCCCATGCCGGCGGCGGTTGCGCCGCCGATGCGCGCGTCGATCACCCGCACCGACAGGCCTGAGCGGGCCAGCGCGTCGGCGCAGGCCGCGCCCACGATGCCGGCGCCGATGATGACGACGTCGCTGGTGCTCATGCGCCGGCGCCCGGCGCGATGCCCCAGCCGAATGGGTCGCCGGGTTCGATCAGCAGCGTGGCGTCGGCGCTGATGTGCGCGCGCCCACGCAGCGTGGGCAGGATGCGCCCGTCGCCCGCGCTCTGGTAGCTGGCCTCGAAGTGGCTGCCGATGATGCTGGCCTGGCGCCAGACCTGGCCCGGCGCCAGCCTGCCGTCGGCGGCAAGACACGCCAGCTTGGCGCTGGTGCCGGTGCCGCAGGGCGAGCGGTCGTAGGCGCGGCCCGGGCAGAGCACGAAGTTGCGGCTGTCGAACTGCGCGTCGTCGGCAAACAGCTCGATGTGGTCGATCACGCCGCCGTCGTTGCCGCGCACGCCCGCTGCCTGCAACGCCTGGCGCAGCGCCCAGGCGTAGTCGGTGAGCTGCGCGATGTTGTCGCTGGCGACGCGCTGGCCGTGGTCGCTGACCAGGAAGAACCAGTTGCCGCCCCAGGCCACGTCGCCCACGACGCGCCCGTGGCCCGGCACGTCGACCGACAGGCCCTGGTGCAGGCGATAGGCGGGCACGTTGCGCACGCTGACGCTGCCATCGTCGTGCAGCGTGGTCGTGACAAGGCCGACCGGCGTCTCGATGCGGTGCTCGCCCGGCGCGATGCGCTCCAGGTAGGCCAGCGACGCGACGAGGCCGATCGTGCCGTGGCCGCACATGCCCAGGTATCCGGTGTTGTTGAAGAAGATGACGCCCGCGGTGTTTGCCGCGTCCTGCGGTGCGCACAGCAGCGCGCCGACGACGACGTCGCTGCCGCGAGGCTCCAGCACCGTCGCCCGGCGCCAGGCGTCGTGGTGCTCGGCCAACAGCGTGCGGCGCTCGGCCATGGTGCCGCTGCCCAGGTCGGGAAAGCCTTTCATCACCAGGCGCGTGGGCTCGCCGCCGGTGTGCGAATCAATGACGTGAATGCGTTGCATGGAATTGAATCGTGGCATGTCTTGTAAATATATTAAATAGATATTTATTGCTCTGCAATGGTAAGGCAACCCTGGTGCCGACCGAGCGTGACCCTGGTGCCGGCCCATGTATGGACGGCGCACCACAATGGCGCCGTGTCCCGTCCATCATGCGGCCCGGCCACCGGGGCTGGCGCAGCGGGGCGTGAGGAGTGCGCAACATGCAAGGGCATCATCCATCGGCTTCGGGGGCGGCGGCTCCGGGCGGCGGCGCACCGGCCGGCGATGCTCTGGCACATATGCACGCCGCGCTGGGCCAGGCGCTGGCGGTGGCGCCGTCGTTTTTGCGCGGGGAGGTGGATGCCGGCCACATGGCAAACACCATGGTCGCGGCGGCGCGCCAGGGTCTGCAGGCCGGCGCGTCGCTCGAACCGCCAGCGCAGGCGCGCGCACTGGGCGCGGCGCTGCACGAGCTGCAGGTCTGCGGCTCGGGCTATCTGGCCGGGCGCTGCGACGGCGCCTGTGTCGCGCGCACCATGACGGCGATGCTGCGCGAGTTTGGACGCTGACTTCTTGCGCGGCGGCGTTTCGTATCAATGCGCCGCCGAAGCCCCGGGCGAGCCGTCGCCCACCGTGGGGCCGGGGCGGCTGGTCAGCCAGATCAGCATGATCAGGCCCAGGAAGACATAGGCCGAGCCCAGGAAGATGTCGTCGGCCGCGCGGGTGTAGGCCTGCTGGTCGATCATGCGGTTGATCTGCACCAGCGCCTGCTCGTGGCTCAGGCCGGCGGCGGTCATCTTCTCCAGCGTCTGCGCAAATACGCCCTGGCCGGCGACCAGCGCCTCGGTCAGGTGGGCGTGGTGCAGCGACGCGCGGCTGTCCCACCAGGTCGTGGCGATCGAGGTGCCCATGGCGCCGGCGGTGATGCGCACGAAGTTGGACAGGCCGGCGGCGGCCGGAATGCGGTGGTGGGGCAGGTTGGACAGCGTGATGGTGGTCAGCGGGATGAAGAAGAACGACATGGCAGCGCCCTGGATCACCGTCGGAATGATGATCTGGATCAGGCTGGTTTCGGTCGTGAACTGTGCGCGCATCCACAGCACCAGGCTGAAGACGATGAACGCGACCGTCGCCATGGTGCGCGGATCCCAGTGGCTCACCTTGCGCCCGGCCAGCGGCGTCAACGCAATGGCCAGCACGCCGACGGGCGCCAGCGCCATGCCGGCGGCCGTTGCGGTGTAGCCCATGTATTGCTGCAGCCACAGCGGCAGCAGCACCACGTTGCCAAAAAACAATCCATACGCCACCGACAGTGCGACCACGCCGAACGCGAAGTTGCGCTGGCCGAACAGCCGCAGGTCGACCACCGGGTGCTCGTCGGTCAGCTCCCACACCAGAAACACAGCCAGGCCGACGACGGCGACGACGGCCATCGTGATGATCTCGCCCGAGGCGAACCAGTCCAGCTCCTTGCCCTTGTCCAGCATCAGTTGCAGCGCGCCCACCCACAGCACCAGCAGCGACAGGCCGATGGTGTCGATGGGCAGCTTGCGCGTGGGCGTCTCGCGGTGGCGGTACAGGCTCCAGGTCAGCGCCGCGGCGACGATGCCCACGGGCACGTTGATGTAGAAGATCCAGGGCCAGGCGATGTTGTCGGTGATCCAGCCGCCCAGAAGCGGCCCGACGACGGGCGCGACCAGCGTCGTCATGCCCCACATGGCCAGCGCCATGCCGGCGCGCGCAACCGGGTAGCTGGCCAGCAGCAGGGTTTGCGACAGCGGGATCATCGGCCCGGCGACGGCGCCCTGCAGCACGCGGAAGAACACCAGTGTCTCCAGCGACCAGGCAAAGCCGCACAACCACGAGGTGAGCACGAACAGCAGCACGCTGGCGGTGAACAGGCGCACCGCGCCAAAGCGCTGTGTGAGCCAGCCGGTCAGCGGCACCGAGATGGCGTTGGCCACGCCGAAACTGGTGATGACCCAGGTGCCCTGCTGGGGGCTGACGCCCAGGTCGCCGGCAATGGCGGGCAGCGAGACGTTGGCGATCGACGAGTCGAGCACGTTCATGAACGTGGCCAGCGACAGCGACAGCGTGCCCAGCACCAGCGCCATGCCCTGGAGCGGCGGGTGGGGCGCGGCGGCGCTGGCGGGCGCGTCGTTCTCGCGCTCGGGCGGCGGGGCGTCGCCCGCGGAGAGGGTGGCGGCGTCGCTCATGCTTTACCGCGCCGCTGACTGCGCGCGCGCCTGGCCTGCGGCCGCGTGGCGGCCCAGGTTGTCGGCAATGATGCGTGCGACCAGCGCGTCGGCCGAGCTCAGCTGCTCGTCGAACACGCTGGTGGCGGCCACCGGGTCCTGGCGCTCGGCGCTTGGCAGCACCGCGCCGCTCTGGTCGCGGATGTCGACCGACACGTCCATCGACAGGCCCACGCGCAGCGGGTGTTCGGCCAGATCCTTGGGGTCGAGCGTGATGCGCACCGGCACGCGCTGCACCACCTTGATCCAGTTGCCGGTGGCGTTCTGCGCCGGCAGCAGCGCAAACGCCGCGCCGGTGCCCGCGCCCAGGCCGACGACGCGGCCGTGGTAGCTGACCTTGTCGCCGTACAGGTCGGCCACCAGCGTGGCGGCCTGGCCAATGCGGATGTCCCTGAGCTGGCTTTCCTTGAAGTTGGCGTCGACCCACAGCTGGGTGAGCGGCACGACGGTCATCACCGGCGCGCCAGCGGCAATGCGCTGGCCGATCTGCACGCCGCGCTTGGCCACCTGGCCGTCAAGCGGCGCCAACAGGTGGGTGCGCTGCTCGGCCAGCCAGGCCTGGCGCAGCTGCGCTGCGGCAGCCAGCACGCCCGGGTGCCGGGCCACGTCCACGCCCTCGGTCTGCGCGGCGCTGGCGGCCAACTGCTCCTGCGCCGCAGCAATGGCCGACTGCGCGGCGGCCACGGCCGACTGCGCCGCGCTCAGCTGCGCGCTGGCGTGCTGGTATTCCTCCTTGCCGACGGCGCCGCTGGCCGTCAGCGGTGCACGCCGGCGCACGTCGTCACGCAGGCGCTGCTCTTCGGCCTGGGCGCGCGCAAGCTCTGCGCGGCGCAGCTGCACCTGGGCCTGCAGCGCGGTGGTGTTGGCGTAGAGCTGGCGCACCTCGCGCACCGTGCTGGCCAGCTTGGCCTGGGCCTGGGCCAGTGCCACCTTGGTGTCGGCGTTGTCGAGCTCGACCAGCGGCTGGCCGGCGCGCACGAAGTCGGTGTCGTCGGCGTGGATGGCAATGACGGTGCCGCCGATCTGGGGCGTGATCTGCACCACGTTGCCGGCCACGTAGGCGTTGTCGGTGGTCTCGAAGTTGCGGCTGTGCAGCCAGTGCCAGCCGCCCCAGGCCACGCCGGCGACGGTGCAGGCCAGGGCTATCAGGGTGAGGCCGCGGCGGCGCTTGGCGCGGGCGGACTGGGGAGAGGTGGTGGTGCTCATGGAAAGTGCTTTGTTGTTATCGGTTGTTCGAAAGCGGCGCTGCGGTCGTCGTGGCCGTTGCTGCCGTGGCGGGCAGCGGCGCGCCGTCGCCCGGCCAGCCGCCACCCAGCGCCTGCATCAGCGCGATGCGCGCGCTCAGCTGGCGCGCCAGCAAGTCCACTCCTTGCTGGCGCTGGGCCAGCACCTGGGTCTCGCTGGCCAGCACGACCAGGTAGCCGCCCAGGCCCGCGCGGTAGCGCTGCTGGGCAAAGTCGTAGGCCCTTTCGGCCGCGGCGCCGGCCTGGGCCTGCTGCGTCTGCTGGCGCGCCAGCGACTGCAGCGAGGCAATCGCGTCGCCCGCCTGCTGCGCGGCCTGCAGCACCAGCGCGTTGTACTGGGCGATGGCCGCGTCCTGCTCGGCGCGCTGGCTGCCCAGCTGGGCGCGCAGCAGGCCGCCGTCGAACAGCGGCAGGCGCAGCGCCGGCGCCACGCCAATCTGGCGCGAGCTGCCGCGCAGCAGCTGATCCAGCCCCAGCGCGTTGAGGCCGACGAAGGCGCCCAGGTTGATGTCGGGGTAGAAGGCCTTGCGCGCTGCATCGACGCCGTGCCCGGCCGCCTCGACGCGCCAGCGCGCGGCAACCACGTCGGGGCGGCGGCCCAGCAGGTCGGCGCCCAGTTGCGTGGGCATCTCGCCCGCGTGCAGCGCGGACAGCTGCGGCGCGAGGGTGGCCTGCGCATCGGGCGCCTGGCCGCACAGCACGGCCAGCTGGCGCCGCGTCAGCGTGATCTGCTCGTCCAGCGCCTCGATCTGGGTGCGGGCGTCGGGCACGGCGGCCTGGGTCTGCGCCAGCGTCACCTGGTTGTCCAGGCCTGCGTGCACGCGCTCTTCGGTCAGTGCCAGCTGCTCGCTGCGCTGCTCCAGCAGCCGCTGCATGACCCGCTGCTGCGCGTGCAGGCGCGCCAGCGCCACGTAGGCGTTGGCAACCTGCGCGGCCAGCACATTGGCGGCTTGGGCGGCGTCGGCCTGCGCGGCGCGCGCCTGGCCGAGCGCCGCTTGCAGCTCGGCCGCGTGGCGGCCAAAGAAGTCCAGCGACCACGACAGCGACGCCTGCAGGTTGGCGCTGTTGTAGGTATGGCCGGCCACGGGCGGCGGGATCATGCCGTTGGCGGTGTAGTGCTGGCGCGTCAGGTCGGCGCCCAGCTGCGCCTGCGGGCCGTTGGCCGCCTCGCGCACCTGGCTGAGCGCGATGGCCTGCTCCAGCCGCGCGCGAGCGATCGCCATGCTGGGGCTGTCCTGCAGCGCCTGCTGCACCAGGGCATCGAGCCGTGCATCGCCCAGCGCCTGCCACCACTGCGGCGGGGCCAGTGCGGCGGCGTCCGCGGATGCGTCCAGGCCGGCGGCCGCGGGTGTGCTCATGGCCAGCGGCGCACGATCCGGGCCGGGGTTGGCGCAGGCGCTCAGCAGCAGCGCGCAGGCCAGTGCCAGCGCGGCCGGTGGCCACCGGAGTGCGCCAGCAGCGCGTGGGGTGCCAGAAAAAATCATGGGGTGGTGTGGTTGTGAAAGGGGTTCAGCGCTGGCGCAGTGCCTCGCCGTTGGCGAGCATGCGCTGCAGCATGCGCAGCAGCAGCTGCCATTCGTCGTGGGTGAAGTCGCTCAGATGGCCGTTGAGCACGTCGGCCAGCACTGGCGGCACCAATGCGGCCGTGGTCTGGCCCGCTTCGGTCAGTGACAGGTGCACGACGCGGCGGTCGGCCGTCGAGCGCTCGCGCACGATCAGCCCCTTGGCCTGCAGGCGGTCGAGCACGCGGGTCATTGCTGCCGGGTCGGATTCGAGCTCGCGCGCCAGCGTGGCCAGCGTCGTGCCCTGCGGGCACATGGCCATGCGAAACAGCGGCCACCATTGGGTATAGGTCAGATCGTGCGCCGACAGGCGGGCGTCGATCTGGTTGCGCATCGAGGACATGACCCGGCGCATCAGGTAGCCAATGCTCTCGCCCGGCTCCAGGTGGGCCGGGTCGTAGAAGCGGGCGGCTGGCGGGGAGGGCGGTGCAGCGGACATGGTAGCGTATTTTATTGACGAGACAATGTTTGTCTAGACAAGTAATTGGTTTTTTTACGTGCCGCAACAGGCGCTTGCGCCCCGGATGCGCTCAGGCGTATTTGCTCAGAGCGTGTTTACGATCTCAGTGGGGACGGATGGAGCGACGACGGTTGTACCGCGCCCGGCCGTTTTCGCGGTGTACAGCGCCTGGTCGGCACGCTGCAGCAGCTGGCCCAGTGTTTCGCCGCTGCTTGCTTGTGCAATGCCGGCCGACAGCGTGATGGCGGGCAGTGCGGCGTCGCGGTTGGCCCGCATGCGGTGCAGTCGTGCAATGATGGTTTGTGCGGCCGCAGCGTCGGCGCCGGGCAGCAGAACCAGAAACTCTTCGCCGCCATAGCGCCCCAGCGTGTCGACCGAGCGCAGATGCTGCTGCGCCTGCTGGCAAAAATGCTGCAGTACTGCGTCGCCAATCGGGTGGCCGTAGCGGTCGTTGATGCGCTTGAAATGATCCAGGTCGATCAGCGCGATCGACAGGCAGGGGCCGCCGCAGGCCGGGCGGGCGGCCAGCGCCTGCTCGGCTGCTTCCAGGATGTGGCGGCGGTTGGCCACGCCGGTCAGCGCATCGGTGCGGGCTTCGTGCAGGGCGCAGGAGTGCGCCTGGCGGATGTCCAGCTCCTGGCGCTTGAGCGCGGTGATGTCGGAGCCGATCGTCAGCAGCCAGTCGCCGGGCAGCAGCATTTCTGTGAACTGCAGCCAGCGGCCGTCGCGCAGGTCGGTCGTGAGTTGGCGCAGCGGCGCACTGCGCCGGCGCGGCAGGATGTCGGCCAGAAAATCCTCGATGTCGCCGCAGTCGATGAACGAGCCCAGGCCCTGGCGCCAGCTGTGGCGCAGCACGTCGGCAAACGACAGCGGCAGCGGATGGCCGCCCAGGTAGATCGCGTCGAACGCAGTATTGGCGTAGCGCAGCATGTCCTGCGCGTCGTACAGCGCCACGGGCATGGCGCAGCCGGCCAGCGCCGGCGCAATGACTTGCTGCACCAGCGGCGGCAAGTCGGACAGGGGCAGGGCGGTGGTGGCGTCGAGCGTCGGATGCATTGCCGTGGTGGCGTCGGAGGCGAGGGCGTCAGGGGCAAAAGAAACAGTATGTTACTTGTTGTGCGGTGACCTTGTTCAGGGCCGGGTTGGATCGTCGTCCACCGACGCGCTCCAGCGCGCTCCCCAGCCGCGCTGCACCTGGTCGATGTTGCGCCGGTCGCGCTTGGTCGGGCGGCCGTCGCGCAGCGCGCTGGCCGGCTCGGGCGCCAGGCGGCGCGCCTGGGCGGCCTGCTCGCGCGCGGCAATACTCTCGGGCGTTTCCTCGTACAGCTGCTGCGCCACCGGCGCCGACCCGCGCATGGGGCTGAGCACGCGCACCACGACGGTGCGCTCCACCCACCCCTGGCGCAGCGCCACGGTGTCGCCCACACGAAGCTCGCGCGCTGGCTTGGCGTTCTGGCCGTTGACCTGCACGCGGCCCTTGTCGATCTCGTGGACGGCCAGCGCGCGCGTCTTGTAGAAGCGCGCGCACCACAGCCATTTGTCCAGGCGCATCGCGTTGGCATCGTGGGGGGAATGGGCTGGAGTAGTGCGCATCGGGGAGGTGAGTCCTTGTAGGAGGGGGTGTCGCCGCGATCCTAATGCCTCCTGTGGCCGCCTCGCGATTGGGAGCTGCGCGGATGGACGCGGTGCATGATGTGCGCAGCTTCGCTCACCCACCCGACGAGGAGGACACCATGCCGCGCACCTTGCCATTCATGATGCAGCGCCCTGTAGCGACGTCGAATCCATCCCGCACGCGCCGGGCGGCCTTGGGCGCCGCGCTGCTGCTCTGGGCCGTGGCAGGAGTTGCGCAGGACTTCAACGCCCGCGCGCCCAACGCGGCGCGGCAGCGGCCGGCGTTTGCCGGCCAGACCCGGGCGCCGGTGATCGATGCGGGCGTGCAGTTGCGCACCCAGGTATTGGCCCGCGGCCTGGTTCACCCCTGGGGCATGGCCGAGCTGCCGGGCGGCAGCTGGCTGGTGACCGAGCGTCCGGGGCGGCTGCGGCGCATCGCAGCGGACGGCGCGGTGTCGCCGCCTATCAGCGGACTGCCGGCGGTCGACGCCCGCGGGCAGGGTGGGCTGCTGGACGTGGCGGTGCATGCCGACTTTGCCCAGACGCGCCAGCTGTGGTGGAGTTACGCCGAGCCGCGTGGCGGCGGGAAAAATGCCACCGCAGTGGCCACCGGCGTGCTGTCCGAAGACGGCAGCGCGCTGGAGCAGGTGCGCGTGATCTTTCGGCAAAACCCCGCCTGGGATTCAACCTACCACTTCGGCTCGCGCCTGGTGTTCGACCGCGAGGGCATGCTGTTCGTGACCACTGGCGAGCGCTCCGACCGCCGCGCCCGCCCGCTGGCGCAGGACGTGACCTCCCACCTGGGCAAGGTGCTGCGCATCGACCCGCAAAGCGGCGCCGCCGCCCCTGGCAACCCGGGCATCCACGGCGGTGTGCCGGAAATCTGGTCCTACGGCCACCGCAATGTGCAGTCGGCGGCGCTGGACGCGCAGGGCAGGCTGTGGATCGTCGAGCACGGCGCGCGCGGCGGCGACGAGCTGAACCAGCCCAGGGCCGGGCGCAATTACGGCTGGCCGGTCATCAGCTATGGCGAGGAGTACAGCGGCCTGGCCATCGGCCAGGGGCTGACCGCGAGGGACGGCATGGAGCAGCCGGTGTACTACTGGGATCCGGTGATCGCGCCCAGCGGCATGGCCTTCTATCAGGGAGCGCTGTTCCCGGGCTGGCAGGGCGACGTGCTGATCGGCGGGCTTGCGGGCCAGGCGCTGGTGCGGCTGACGCTGGCCGACGGCCGCGTGAGCGGCGAGGCCCGCTACTTGCAGGGCCAGGGCCGGGTGCGCGACGTGGCCGTCGCCTTTGATGGTGCCGTCATGCTGCTGACCGACGCCGAGGATGGTGCGCTGATCCGCGTGACGCCTATGGATTGACCCGCGGCGCCGCACGATGGCCGAAGCATCCTGGAACTGGCCGCGCCTTCAACAATTTAATTTATGCAGTGAATTTCCAATTCAGGACACTACGAGTCTGTCGGACTTGGAAATCGTCGGCTGCAAATCGACCGCAGCGGCTCATTTTTTACCGTCTTTTTGCCCAATAGCTCGGCTATTGGGCTGCAAATCCGGCAAAAACTGTGCTCGCTGGGGCCGATCCTCGCTTTCGACGCTCCAAGTCCGACAGCCTCCTAGGCGCCCATCCACCAGGTGAATGGTGCGCTCGCACTGCCGGGCGATGCGCTCGTCGTGCGTCACCATCAGCACGGCGCAGCCCAGTTCCTGCTGAAAGCGGCGAAACAGGGCAAATACTTCGGCTGCGGAATGGCTGTCCAGGTTGCCTGTGGGTTCGTCCGCCAGCACCAGGGCCGGCTGCGTGACCAGGGCGCGGGCCACGGCCACGCGCTGCTGCTGGCCGCCGGAAAGCTGGTCGGGCCGGTGCCCGGCAAACCGCTCCAGCCCCACTTGGGCCAGCAGGTGCCGGGCAAATTCGGTTTGCGTGTGCGTGGGTTTGCGGCCGGCCAGCATCAGTGGCATCAACACGTTTTCCAGCGCGGTAAATGCCGTGATCAAGTGATGGAACTGGAACACGAAGCCAATGCTGCGCCCGCGCAATGCGGTGCGCTGGGCATCGTCCATACGATGGGTGGGCTGGCCCAGCACAAACAGCGCCCCGGCGGTGGGCGTATCCAGCAGCCCGATCAAATTCAGCAGCGTGCTTTTGCCGGAGCCGGAACTGCCCACCAGCGCGGCAAAGTCCTGGCGCTGCAGGCGCAGATGCAGGTCATGCAGCACCTGCACTTCGGTAGGCTTGCCCCGGTTGTAGTGCTTGCACAGGCCTTCCAGACGCAAGACTTCCTGGCCGTGCTCAGACATAGCGAATCGCCTCCACCGGGTTGAGCGCAGCGGCGCGGCGGGCGGGGATGGCGGCGGAGAGCACCCCGGTCAAGGTGGCCAGAAGCGTAGCCATCAAGGGCAGCCACAAGTCCACGGGAATGGAGAACAAATTGGCCGCAAAGGCGTTGAAAATGGCCACCAGCCCGTAGCTGCTCAGGCTTCCCAGCACCGCGCCCAGCAGGCCCAGGATGGCCCCTTGCAACAAAAATACGCGCCGTATTTGCTGCCTGCTGGCCCCCATGGCCCGCAGGATGCCGATTTCGCGCGTGCGCTGCACCACGCTGACGGCCAGCACGCTGGCAATGCCCAGCGATACGCTCAAGGCCACGAACAAGCCCACCATGCGGGTGGACAGGCGCTGCGATTGCAGGGCGTTCATCAGCTGGGTATTGGTTTCCATCCAGCTTTGCACTTTCAGGCCCGTCAGGCGCTGCAGGCGGGTGGCAATGGTCTGTGCTTCAAACAGGTCGTGCAGCTTGATGTCCAGGCTGCTGGCTGCGCCCGGCAGTTGCAGCAGCGACTGCACTTGCTGCATGTTCAGGTACACGTAGCGGGCATCCAGTTCGCGCACGCCCAGCTGAAAAATACCGGCGATGTTGACCACCCGCTCGCTGCCCTGGCCCGCATCCAGGCGCAGCTTGTCGCCCATGCGCAGGCCCAGGTCGGCGGCCAGTTGGCTACCGATCAGGGCATCTTCCGCGTGCAGGCGAAACTGGCCCTGCACGATGGCGCCCTCCAGATCCACGATGCGCCGGTAGCGCGGCGGGTCGATGCCCAGCAGCGTGACCGACACCGACGCCTGCCCCCGACGGGCAAAGGCCGGCCCGGCAATCAGGGGGGAGACGGCGGCCAGCGCGGGCATGACCTCCAGCAGGTCGCGCACCTGCTGCCAGTTGTTGATCGAGCGCAGGCGCTGGGCGCGTTGGCTCTCCAGCAGCAGTTGCACGCTGCCTGCGGGTGGCGGCGCGATGAGGTTGCGCTCCTGCGGCGGCTCGATGCGGATATGTGCCTGCGTGCCCAGGGTGCGGTGGATGATGTTGATCTGCAGGCCGTTGACCAGCGCCGTTAAAAACACCAGCACCGCCACGCCCACGGAAATGCCGACCAGAATCAGTACGCTCTGCGTTTTGCCATCGCGCAAGAACCGGGTGGCAATCTGCCATTCAGTCCACATGGCGGCCCCGCTATGGTGCCCAGGGCAGTTTTTGCGCCCGTACCCGCACGCGCTGGCCGGGGGCGAGCTCCGCCTGCCCATCGGCCAGCACCCAGTCGCCCGGCTGCACGCCTTGCATCACCTGGGTTTGCGCCAGCCCGCGCAGACCCAGGTGCAGCGTGCGGCGCTGGGCGCGGCCTTCCTCCACCACCCAGACCTGGGGCTGGCCTTGCTCCAGCCCGGCCACGGCATCGTTGGGAATGACGATGGCCCGGTCTTGCTGTCCGGTCTGGATGTTGACGGAAATCGTCATGTCCTGACGCAGAAAGTCGGGCACGGGCGCAACCGTCAGGCGCACGTCCACCGTGCCGCGCTGGGGGTCGATGCGTGGTGCAACAAAGCTGACCTGCGCGGCAAAGGGCTGGTAGGGGTAGGCATCGGCAATACAGGTGGCGCTCTGCCCCAGGGCCAGGGTTCCCAGGTTTTTCTCGTCCAGGGCGACCAGCACCTCGGTGTCTTCTGCACGGGCCATGTCGAACAGCACCTGGCCGGCTTGCACCACGTCGCCCGGTTCTGCATTGCGGGTCAGGATGGTGCCGGCCATTTCCGCGCGGATGGTGGTTTTGTCCAGCGCCGCCCGGGCGCTGGCAACGCGGGCCAGGGCCAGGGCTTCCTGGGGCTGGCCGGTCTGCAGGCTGCGGGCCTGCAGCTGTGCCTGCTCCATCGCCATACGGGCCTGGTGTTCTGCCTGGGCGGCTTGCTCCAACTCCTCATGGGCAATGGCTTGCTGGGCTGCCAAAGCGGTGCGGCGCTGCAGTTCACGCTGTGCCTGCCGCCATTGGGTCTGGGCATGTTGCCAGGCTTTGTGCGCCTGGGGGCGGGTGGAGTGCCGCAGCTCGGCCAGGGTCGCGCGGGCCTGGCGCAGCTCGGCCTCCTGTACGTCGGACTGCAGCACGGCCAGCACGTCGCCAGGCCGCACCTGGTCGCCTTCGCTCACGCGCCGCTCGCGCACGATGCCGGTGATGGCACTGCCCACCTGAGCCCGCGATACGGCCGTGACCCGGCCCGTGGCCACCACGGTTTGCACCAGAGGCTGTACGGTCACTTCATAGGCGGGCAACACCGGCCCGCGCATTTTTTGCACCATGCTGGCAGACAGCAGCAAGACGGCTGCGCCCACGGCCAGCGTTGTCACAACAGTGCGGCGGCGCATTACAGGGCGCCCCGAAGAGAAAAGCACATGGCCAGGAGGGAGGTAGGAGAGGAAAAGCCAGGTGTCGAGTGCCGGTCTCAACAACCAGGTGCTGGAGGACGCTCCCAAAAGTGAAGCGCAACACCACTTGTCGATATTCGCTGAATGGTTAGCGCTACTTTTTTCTCCGATGACCGCCATGAATTTCAGAAACGTCTAGGGCCTGTTAAGGACATTCTGAACAACTCGGCTGCGCAAGTGCTACATGGCTGATGTTTTTCAGATGACGCAATCGCACCGTTTTGCCCGCGTCCTTGCACCATTCTTGGTGCCTTTTCGGGCCATT
>NZ_BAABBP010000017.1:0-72241 GCF_039538025.1 Comamonas faecalis | reverse complement strand
TTGGCCAGCAGGCCAGACAGCAGTTCTTCGGGTACGTCGTGTTTCTTGGTGTTCATTGTGCTTACGGACAGGCCGGCTTACGCCGGCGGTGGATTGTCCGTTTACACAAAATTCTGCACACCCTCCATCGAGTGCCGACGCGGGCCACACATGCAAGGCACCGTCAGGCGCGGCGGCCAGGTGCAACGCCTGGCGCCGCAGGTAGGCCAGCAATGCGGGGGCAGTGAGGCGGTGCATTCAAAACGTAGCCACGTTCTGTGCCACATCGGCGGGCATCGTTGGCCTATCGGCCGCAGGGCTGGTGGCGCGCGTGGCGTACACCGCCCAATGCAGCAAGCCCGCGCGGTGACCGATGCGGACAAAGCGCTTGCCGTCCACGATGCGGCCTTGCATGCGTTCAATCCACCGCCCAAACATGCGCGAATTGATCTTGCCGGACTGCCCCGCGATGTCGTCCATGGCCATAGCCACATGCGCATCTGTGTCACCCCGGCGGATCATCTCGCCCACGGTGGTTTGCCGGTCACCTGCCGTCGCATGCCATGCCTCCAGCATGGCGCGCAGCTTGGTGGTCTCGGGGTCTTGCTCAAAGGCTCGTCTGGCGGCCTCCATGGGGTCGGCCAGCTCGGGCAAGCTGGCGTCTTGCGCCATGGTTACCTGTTGCGCCAGCCAGCAAATGGGCTGGCGCACCAGATCGTCCCATTGCTCAAAGCTGGCCGTTCGGCCGCTGGCCATCTTGGGCCGGCCTGCCGCGATATAGGCGCGCACGATGGTCAGTGCTGCCACCACGTAGGCCAGGCGATCGGCCTGCACCATCTGCGCAGGGTCAAAGCTGAAATCACGTGCGTAGGGCGTCTCGCTTTGCGCGTCGATGCGGGCCGTCAGGACGCGGCGGCAGGTGTCGCTTGTCATGCGCAGGTTGTTGCCCGTGGCGATGAACAGCGCACGGTTGGGCAACGTCACGGTTTCGCTGCTGCCCAGCACGCGATCAGCGAAGGTGGACGCGGTCAGAAAGGCATCGAGTGAAGCGGAACCCAGCGGCTCGCGCACGTTGTCCCAAAGCACCACGCGCTGGCCTTCGCGCAGCACGGCAAAGAGCCGCTTGCGGGTTTCCTCATCGGTATCGGCGGGCGGCAATATGGAAGGCTCGGAGCCTGTGGCTAAGATGCCGATGCACCGCGCCAACAGAGTCTTGCCGCTGCCCGCGGCCGGTGCATCAAAGCCAACGCCCGGCGCCGTGGGCAGGCTGGCACGAAGCGCGGCGGACAGCAGCCCATGCAGCACCACGCCGTGGGCCACGGCATCCACCAGCGGAAATTGCGCCAGCGGCTTCCACAGAAAGCGCAGTGCCTGCAACGCATCCTGCACGCTGGGCGACTGCGGCACGCGCGGCGGGCTGGGGTGTTCGCTGTAGTACAGCAGGCCCGATTGTTCGTCGTGCCCCGGCCGGTCAAGAATGGTGCCGTCCATGCGCAGCGTGGGGGCGGTCACCACGGCCACCAGCTTCTTGAATCCACGCTCCCCATGCTTGGCCAGGATGGCGCGCGCCACGCTCAAAGGAGCATCCTCGGGGCATTCCTCTGTGGTGTCGTCACCGTCCACCTTGCGACGGCTGCGCACCGAAAAAAACTCGCACACGCGGCCCATGTGGTCGGTCAGCCAGTCCGGCGTCACGGTGCGGGCCTTGCCGTCGCTCACGTAGGCCACGGCGCCCTCGCCATAGTCAAACAGCTCTCCGCGCTCTTGCAGCACCGACAGCACCGCATCGGTGGTGGCCACGCGCATGCCGCGCCCCACTTGGATGCGCGCACTCTGGCGCAGCAGCTCAAAGCGCATGCCGCCGTGGCGATGCGTGTAGAGGTAGGGACGCCGCCCGCTCTTGAGGTTGACCACGGCCACGCGGGTATCGCTGTCAGGATCCAACGGATCGGCAAACTGTGCGTTATGCCAACGGTCGGGGCGGTCCAGAATGTCGCCCACCGCCACGGGCTTGCCCAGTTCGGACGTCAGCACAAAGTCCCCCATCAACACGCGCTGCGCGCTGGCACGTTGCAGCACGTCGCGGGCCTTTTCCAGTGGAATGCCGCGGCGCTTGGCCAAGGCTGGCGCCTGCTGCTGTGCCCAGCGCTCGCGCTGCGCGGCGCATTGCCCCGCCAGGTTCGCACGTTGGGTTTTCTTGAGTGCTTGGGCCTGCTTGTGCGTGTCCGCATCGCGCGGAATCAACGCCAGGTCAAACAGCGCAAGTGGATCGCCAAAGATGCGCGGCGCAGCCTGCGGGCGTTGCAGGCCATGCAGCAGCACGGGCGGCGCACAAAAGTCCAGGCGTTCGGGTTGCCACACGCTGCCGTCGATGATGGTGCGCTCCAGCGCCTGGCCTGCACGGCCCACCTCAAACCAGCCTAGCCCAGCGGCCCACAGCAGTTGCATCAGAGCACGTCCGGCCTCGGGAATGCAGGACGCATCGCGCACCGGAATGTAGAGACGGTGGCGCGTGAGTGCCGACAGCTCGCGCCCATCAGGCGCACGCACGCCGGCCGAACAGCTCGGGCGCCATAACATGGGCGCATCGGCCAGCACAGGGCAGGCGTCGATCAACCGCTGCCGAAATGCATCCGCATTCAGATCACCCTCGGGCGTTCCATCATGATCCAGCATCAGCACGCCAGGGCCTGCGGGGTAGGCAAAGTGCCGCCGCGTGCGTGATATGGCATCGGGCAGGCCCTGCACGTCGCGCTCCGGCACGATGGCGGCTTGCGCGCGGTCGCACACGCCCCAGCTCACTGCCTGCGCCGCGGTCAAGCGTTCCAGCACATCGGCCAGCGCTTGCAGGCCCTGCACGGTCGCCCGCTGGGCCGTGCCACGCATCATGTTGGCCGCGCTTTCCTTGGCCATGGAGCCATCGGCCGCGAGTGACAGCACCTTGGTGAGCCGGTCGGGCACGGTGGATGTGAAAACCGTGAATTGCAATGCGCCGGGCGCTGCTGGTGGCTTTGCCGCGCCCGTGTTTGTAGCGCTGGCCTTGTGTGTTTGCATGTCGGTTGGCCTTGTTGCTTTAATGAAATCTTGAAATGGTCGGCGCGGCCTGGTCTGTGTGGCCGCAGGTGAAAAGCGTAAAAACCTGCACGCCACAGGCTTTGGCCTTGCGCGCCAGCTCGGCGCCTGGCGCGGCTTGGTTTGGGTCGTCGGCGTCAAGGAATACATACAGGCTGTCAACGCCACGCGGCCAATGCACATGCGCCAGGGCGGCGGCGTTGAGCACGGCCCAAACCGGCATGCGGCAGGCGCTGCCCATGCGCAGCGCTGGCACCAGGCCCACGGCAACCCCCAGCGATGCGCCCCGCCCTGCAACGGGCGCAAGGCGCAAGGCCGCGCAACGCGATGGGCCATCCTTGCCCGTCAGCTTGATAGGCGCCCACACGGGCGCAAGCGCGCCGCAGGAATCAAGGTAGATGCGTTGCAATGCCACGGTGTGCACTGCCAGCGGAGCGCCGCGCGCAGGCGCATTGATGGACAGCGCCGCCAGCAACGCGGGATGCTTGCCGCAAAGCTCGGCGGGAGCGCCTGGCGGCGCGTCCCAATAATCGAGCGCCGGATGAAAGCGCAGCGCCTCGGGCCATGGCGCCGCCTGGCCCGCCGGCGGCGCGACGCCTTGACCGCGCAAATAAAGGTCTGCGGCGTCGCCGGGCTGTATGGGACGCGCCTGCCCCCACAGCGCAGCAATGCGCGCGCGGTTGGCCTCGTAGGCGTGGCGCGGGTGGGTGGTGTTCATGGTCATTTGTCGCCCTCTCCTGCTGGCGTCAGCCCGCGCAAGGCCGCGCGCGTGCTTCAATTTCTCGGTCATGGCCCATCGTGTGCGGCCCAGCCGTTTTGCCAGCGCCGCGCGCGGGGCGCGCAAGCGCTGCGACTGCCTGCGCAACAGTCATTGCACGGGCGCATTCTTCGCGCGCCCGGTCAAGCTGTCGCAGAGCATCGGCGGCACCGGCCAGGTCTGCGCCGGTATGGGTGATGCTGGCGTTCATGCTGCGACTCCTGCGGCTGCGCGCTCGGCCTGGGCGCGGGCGGCGGCGTGCAGGGAGCCAAGCAACACGGCCAGCGCGTCAAGGTTCCGGGTTGCCGATTGCGTCATCACGCCCAAAGCGTCGCCCAGCTGCTCGCCGCACGCATCTGCCGCATACGCGGCCAGGCCGGCAAAGGCGTTCAACGCGCCTTGATCGCGGCGCAGCGAATACAACAGGTCGTTCGCATCTGCCACCATAGTGCGGGCGCTGTCGACCAGCGGTTGTCGTGTCGTGGCGGCGTCTATGGCCCCCAGCTGCGCAGCCAGTGCGGACACACGCAGATCCACGGCCTGGGCGTAAACGTCCAACAGGTCGGCAAAGCCCGACAACGAAAAAAAGCCGCTGGCGTTCGCTACCAGGTCGGCAATGCACTCGCCAGCGCGTAATGTGGCGTGCAGGCGTTCAGCCTCATCGAGGGCTTCAAGCGCGGCGGCGCGGGCGTCCGTCATTTTTGGGCAAGGCTGCGCCGGCGCTGCCTCGCGGGCAGCGTTGTTGATGGTCGTATTCATGGATTTACTCCGCTGATTGCGCCGCTGGGGCTTGGGCGCTGGTTTGCTGCGCTGGTTGTCGCGGCTGTTGCAATGCTCTCTCGCCCGCCTCGATCAGTATCAAAATTTGCTTGTTGAGGGTGCGTTTTTCGATTGCCGCTTGGGCCTTCAGGCGGGCGCGATGGCCAGGGTTCTCAAACCGCAAGATGTACTTGTCGGCCTTCTCTTGCCCGGCTTGTTCCGGGGCTTCGGGTGCAACGGTTGTCATAAGCTCCTTTGTGGCGACTTGCCATGTTTTGCATTATGGCTACTAGCCATGATCTTTGCATGCAAATGATGGCGACTAGCCATTGATTATTTCTATGGCTAGTTGCCATTAAAATGGGTTATGACTAAAGACCGCGCCTCCTACCCGTCGGAAACCGCTGATAAGTACGTGGTGCGCTTCCCGGACGGGATGCGAGACATGATTGCGGCTGCTGCCAAGCGCAACCAGCGGACGATGAATGCTGAAATCGTGGCACGGCTTGCGGCCTCGTTCGCCGTCGTTGACCCTGAAACCCTCGCCAAAGACCCCACGGGCGAACTGCATCACCGGATGCTTGCACTTGAAAGGCGTGTGGTCACAGAAGATGCGCTCGCAATCCTGAATGCGCGGATGGATGCGGTTGAAAGAATGGCGCGGGAACTGCCAACGCTTGCGGACGAAGTACAGCGCAGCGCGCGCGCCCGTGCGCAAAAGAAAAAGGACTAGCCCCAAGCCACGGCGGGATTCAACGCAACCATGCATGACGATCCTCTGGCGCCCTGGCGGGTGTGTCCAGCAACCGCACTGCCGGCCCGCTTTCATCCTCAGACATAGACGGATGCTGCGCGATGGCATTGCGTGTGGCCTCGGCGATGGGCAAGTAGATGGCGGGGTCTGGCTTGGCCGAAGGGGATAAGGTGCGCGTGGCCGCTGCATGAACCAGGAATCTGTACCCGCAGGCGGCATCGGTGCAGTCGTAATAGACCTTGCGCAGCAGGGGCGTTGTCTCCGAGCTGCAGCGAATGACCGTAGGGGGCCTTGCAATGCGGACAGTGCACGTAGATGCCTGCGGCCGGCCGATAGGCAATCTTCACGCAGCATCCTCCACCACAGTGCGCCGTACGTGAGGGCTTGGCGGAATGCAAATGGCAGGGTCGGGCCGAGCCGATGGCCTGATGGCATGAAGCACCTCGGCCTGTACTTCAAAGCCGTGGCCGCATTCTGGATCTGGACATTGGTAGCGCACCTCAAATAGAAGAGGCGTCACGTTACGCGCGCGGCGGGCTATGGCAGGCTCCCGGCAATGAGGGCAGCGGTACAGCATGGTTTTACTCACGCGACCCATTTGGCGACTGTCTTTGCTGCCCCTTTGCGAGTGGCCTTGAGAGGCGCTGGGGCGGTGGCCAGGGGTCGCGCGGCGATCCAGGCATCCACCTCCGATTCACGCCAAGCCACGCAGGCGCCGAGCAGTTGCACGGGGTGCGGGAATACGCCGCCTTTCACCTTGGCGTACACCGTGCTGCGACCCAGGCCGGTCAGATAGCACACGTCATTGATGCGGAGCAGGCGCTCGCGGTAACTGCGCTCCACGGCGGGAGCTGAATTGGCGGTATTCATGGCTGGCGAACGGGTCGTTTGGAACATGTCTCCATGGTGTTGCGTGGACAGCCAAAAGCCAAGAAACCTAAGTTGTGGATAACGTATACACAGCATGCAGCGCCGAAAGCCGTTTCAATGACGCCCGCACGCCACAGGCACGAACGCGCAGCGGGCGCGGAAAAGCGCTCGCGATAGTGGTGGTGGGATGGGCGCGCCGCCCGTCAGTGCAGTGGCGGCAGACCGGCCGCCTTGCGCGTGCCGCGGATGAGGCGGTCTATCTCATCGAGTTCCTGTGCGGAAAGCGCCTCTTGCGGTTCATCCTTCACGCCCAGCACCCAGCACCCAGCACCCAGCCCACGGCACGGCCGGCCGCCATGGCGCACAAATAGATGAACAGGATGACACCGCCCAACAACGCGAGAGCACTCAGCACGGCCACGGTGACGACGATGAAGGTGGTCATGACTACATGGTATCTCCAGCCATGGCCGAGGTGGTGGGTTTGTAGGCTTTGGAGGGTTTGTGGCCGGTCAAAGCGCGAGCCGGTGAAATGCCGAATCAGCTCAAGCCGCCACCGGCCCCGCCCGGGTCAGCCGACCACCAGGCCGAACTTGCGTTGTCTGGTGGGTTTGGTGGGTTTGTAGGCTTTGGAGGGTTTGTGACCGGTCAAAGCGCGAGCCGGTGAAATGCCTGATCGGCTATCGTGGTGGCTTGAAACCAAGAGTGTGGGGGCAACTTTGGGGGCAACTATTGAACGTGAAAAAGAGAAAACCAAGTATCCATGCGGGTCTCCAATGATCATGGAAGGGAGTCCCAGCCACCAGAATTGCCGGATCTGCTTACAGCAGGTGTTGAATCCAAAAAGCCCCAGACATCAACGACCTGGGGCTTTTTTGTCGTCCAAGAGAACTCACTGAATCCCAGGGGCGATCGTCTCGTTGCTCAGTCATTTTCGCGGCAATTCGCGCCCGGTCGTGCGGCGGCTGTGCCCAGCGAAACGACAACGGCACCCGAGGGCGCCGTTGCCAGAGACCACGCGCCCGTCGGGCGCTGGTGCTTACCTGGCCTTGGCTGCGGCCTTGACCTTCAGGCGCCAGGCGTGCAGCAGTGGCTCGGTGTAGCCGCTGGGCTGGGTCAGTCCCTGGAAGACCAGGTCGCAGGCGGCCTGGTAGGCCATGGACGTTTCAAAGTTACCGTGCATGCGCTGGTACAGCGGGTCGCCGCCGTTTTGCTGGTCCACCTTGGCAGCCATGCGCTCAAACGTTGCGCGCACGCGCCCTTCGCTGACGATGCCGTGCAGCAGCCAGTTGGCCACGTGCTGGCTGGAGATGCGCAGCGTGGCGCGGTCTTCCATCAGGCCGATGTCGTTGATGTCGGGCACCTTGGAGCACCCCACGCCCTGGTCGACCCAGCGCACCACATAGCCCAGGATGCCCTGGATGTTGTTGTCCAGTTCCTGCTGGATTTCCACGTCGCCCCAGTTCGGGTTGGCCGAGACGGGCACCGTCAGCAGGCCGGTCAGCAGGTTGTCGCGCTCGGCGGCGGCGTCGGTTTTCTCCATCTCCTGCTGGATCTGGGCGACGTTGACCTGGTGGTAGTGCAGCGCGTGCAGCGTCGCGCCCGTGGGGCTGGGCACCCAGGCGGTGTTGGCGCCGGCCTTGGGGTGGGCGATCTTCTGCTCCAGCATGGCCTTCATCAGGTCGGGCATGGCCCACATGCCCTTGCCGATCTGCGCCTTGCCGCGCAGGCCGCAGGCCAGGCCGACGAGCACGTTGTTCTTCTCATACGCCTGGATCCAGGCGCTGGTCTTCATGTCGCCCTTGCGGATCATCGGGCCGGCGTGCATGGCGGTGTGCATCTCGTCGCCGGTGCGATCCAGAAAGCCGGTGTTGATGAAGGCCACGCGCGCAGGCGCAGCGGCAATGCAGGCCTGCAGGTTGACCGAGGTGCGGCGCTCCTCGTCCATGATGCCGAGCTTGACGGTGTTCTCGGCCAGGCCCAGCAACTGCTCGACGCGGGCAAAGAGCTCGTTGGCAAAGCCCACCTCGGCCGGGCCGTGCATCTTGGGCTTGACGATGTAGACGCTGCCGGTGCGCGAGTTGCGGATGCCCTTGGTGCCCAGGCTCTTGAGGTCGTGGATGGCGATGGCGGTGGTGACGACGGCGTCGAGGATGCCCTCGGGGATTTCCTTGTTCTCGGCGCCCCAGAGGATGGCCGGGTTGGTCATCAGGTGCCCGACGTTGCGCACGAACAGCAGCGAGCGCCCGTGCAGCGTGACCGGCTGGCCGTTCGCGCCGGTGTAGACGCGGTCGGGGTTGAGGCCGCGCGTCATCGGCTGGCCGCCCTTGTCGAAGGTCTCGGTCAGCGTGCCGCGCAGAATGCCCAGCCAGTTGCGGTAGCCCAGCACCTTGTCCTCGGCATCGACGGCGGCGACCGAATCTTCCAGGTCGAGGATGGTGGACAGTGCGGCCTCGACGACCACGTCGGCCACACCGGCGTCGTCGGTCTTGCCAATCGGCGTTGCGCGGTTGATCTGAATGTCGATGTGCAGGCCGTTGTTGGCCAGCAGCACGCTGCTGGGCGCGGCCGCTTCGCCCTGGTGGCCGACGAACTTGCCCGCGTCCTTCAGGCCGGTGGTCGAGCCGTCCTTCAGTGTGACGGCCAGCTGGCCGCCCTCGACGCGGTAGGCGGCGGCGTCGGCATGCGAGCCGGCGGCCAGCGGCGCGGCCTGGTCGAGGAAGTTGCGCGCAAAGGCAATCACCTTGGCGCCGCGCACCGGGTTGTAGCCCTTGCCCTTCTCGGCGCCATCGGCTTCGTCGATCACGTCGGTGCCGTACAGCGCGTCGTACAGCGAACCCCAGCGCGCGTTGGCGGCATTGAGCGCATAGCGGGCGTTGAGGATGGGCACGACCAGCTGCGGGCCGGCCTGGATGGCGAGTTCGGCATCGACGTTGGCCGTCGTCGTCTTGGCACCCTGGGGCACGGGCACCAGGTAGCCGATGGTCTCCAGGAACTGGCGGTAGCCGGCCATGTCGGTGATCGGGCCGGGATGGGCCTTGTGCCAGGTGTCGAGCTCGGCCTGCAGGCGGTCGCGCTCGGCCAGCAGCGCGGCGTTCTTGGGCGCCAGGTCGGCGACCAGCGCGTCAAAGCCTTGCCAGAAGGCCGTCGGGCCCACGCCCGTGCCGGGCAGCACCTGCTCGTTGATGAAGCTGTACAGCTGGTTGTCCACCTGCAGGCCATGGATGGAAGTGCGTGCGGTCATGTTTTCTCCTGAAACATAAAAACAAAGCCATGGCGACTTTGCGCCCTGGATCGTGAAAACGTTTCTTATTACTCTATTGCAAATATTTCCATCAATAAACAAGGCCAATATCCCTAAACCAATGACTTTTTTGCAAAGATGAAAGACACTCGCCTCCGGGTTTGTGCTGACTCACGGCACATGGCGGCACCCAAGCCCCGGCCCGCATCTGCATTTATTTGCCGTCATGGACAAGCTCAAGGCCTTTGAATCCTTTGTCTCGGTTGCCACGCGTGGCAGCCTGACGGCGGCTGCGCGCGTCGAGGGCGTGGCGCCCGCCATCATGGGGCGGCGGCTCGATGCGCTCGAAGAGCACCTGGGCGTGCGCCTGCTGGTGCGCACCACGCGGCGCATCACGCTGACGCACGAGGGCAGCGCCTTTCTGGAGGACTGCCAGCGCCTGCTGGCCGACGTGGCAAATGCCGAGGCCAGCGTGTCGGCCGGCGGCATCAAGGCCACCGGCCATTTGCGCGTGACCGCGCCGGCTGGTTTTGGCCGGCGCCACGTGGCGCCGCTGGTGCCGCTGTTTCGCGAGCTGCATCCGGACGTGACCGTGTCGCTCAACCTGTCGGATCGGGTGGTCGACGTGGCCGGCGAGGGCTATGACTGCGCGGTGCGCGTGGGCGACCTGCCCGACTCGTCGCTGGTCAGCGTGCGCATGGCCGACAACCGCCGCCTGTGCGTGGCGTCGCCGCGCTACCTGGCGCGCCGCGGCACGCCACGCCATCCGGGCGAGCTGACGCAGCACGACTGCCTGACGCTGTCCAGCGAAGCCTCGCAAACGCGCGGCTGGGCGTTCTGCCAGCCGCGCAGCGACGGCGGCGACGGGGTCGAGGTGGTCTACGTCAAGCCCGGCGGCCCGCTGGACTGCTCCGACGGCCAGGTGCTGCACGACTGGTGCCTGGGCGGCTGGGGCATCGCCTGGCGCAGCACCTGGGAGGTCGAGAGCGAGATTGCTGCCGGCCACCTGGTACCACTGCTCGAAGCCTACGCCGCGCCGCCCAATGGCATCTATCTGGTGTTTCCGCAGCGCAAGCACCTGCCGCTGCGCGTGCGCCTGTGGATGGAATTTCTGCGTCACCATTACGCGCAGGCCGCCTTCTGGGCGCGCAGCGCGATGAACGCCATCGCTCCCTACAACCCCAAGGACACGACATCGTGATCACCGAAGCCCTGCTTGCCTTTGCCCACATCATGGCCTTTCTGATGCTGGCCACCTTCATGACCAGCGAGACCGCGCTGTGCCGCAAGGAGTGGATCAGCCCGGCCATCGTCCACCGCCTGGTGCGGTTGAACCTGCTGACGCTGGTCTCGGGCGTCATCGTGCTGGCGACGGGCCTGGCGCGCACCTGGTGGGGCGTCAAGGGCACGGCCTGGTACTGGAGCCAGCCGTTGCTGCACGCCAAGGTGACGCTGCTGGTCATGATGCTGGCACTGGCGCTGGCCGCCGGGCGCCACTACCGGCGCTGGCGTGCTGCGCTGGACGCGGGCGCCGGCCTGCCGCAGGAGGGCGAGCTGCGCGCCGCGCGCCGCCTGGAGATGTGGGCCGCGCACCTGATGATCATCGTCGTGCTGCTGGCCGTGTGTCTCGCGCGGGGCGTGGGAACGCGCTGAGCACAAAAACAACCCGCGGCCGGCGTGCGGCGGCGGGTTGGCATGGGGAGCGTGGCGCTCAGGCGGCGGGCTTGTCGGACAGGCAGCTCTTCATGAAGGCCTTGCGCTCGTCGCCGGCCAGCTGTTTGGTCTTGGCTTCGGCGTTGCAAGTCTTCATGCGGGTCTGCTGGGTGCTTTCCTGCGCAGCGGCGGGCGCGGCCGTCTTGCCGCTCAGGCACTGCTTCATGAAGGCCTTGCGCTCGTCGCCCTTGAGCGCCTGCGTCTTGGCGTCGGCGTTGCAGGTCTTCATGCGCTGCTGCTGCGGCGTCAGTGGCTTCTTGGCGGTGGCGTCTCCTTCGGCGGCCTGGACGCTGAAGGTCCAGGCGAGGCTGGCGGCAGCCAGCAGGGCAAACATCTTCTTCATGGCATGGCTCCTGCAATCAAAAAGTTGAGTGAGGTGCCGCGTCCTCCCTGTGCGAGCGCGGCGCCGCCAGCATATCGCTGCCGCCAGGTGCCGGGGTTAAGGGCTGACCCGTAGAATCCGCCCCCATGCTTTCCGTGAAACAACAACTGCTGGCGGCGCTCGCCGGCGAGCTCGAACGCCTGTCGCCCGGCGCCGGAGCGCGCGCCGCCTTCGAGAACCCCAAGGTTGCCGCGCACGGCGACCTGGCCTGCACCGCCGCCATGCAGCTGGCCAAGCCGCTCAAGCAAAACCCGCGCGCGCTGGGTGAACAATTGCAAACCGCGCTGCTGGCCACGCCCGCGTTCGGGCAATGGGTCGACGCGATCGAGATCGCCGGCCCGGGCTTTCTGAACATCCGCCTCAAACCCGCTGCCAAGCAGCAGGTGGTGCGCCAGGTGCTGGCGCAGCGCGCGCGCTTTGGCTGGCAGGCCGATCGGGGCGAGAAGATCCTGGTGGAATTCGTCTCGGCCAACCCCACCGGACCGCTGCACGTCGGCCACGGGCGCCAGGCGGCGCTGGGCGACGCGATCTGCAACCTCTACGCCAGCCAGGGCTGGAGCGTGCACCGCGAGTTTTATTACAACGACGCGGGCGCGCAGATCGAGACGCTGACGCGCAGCACCCAGCTGCGCGCCCAGGGCGTCAAGCCCGGCGACGCCAGCTGGCCCGAGGCCGCCTACAACGGCGACTACATCCAGGACATCGCCGACGCCTTTGTCGCCAAGGCTACGGTGACCGCCGACGACCGCGCGTTCACCGCCAATGGCGACGTGCAGGACGCGGACAACATTCGTCAGTTCGCCGTCGCTTACCTGCGCAACGAGCAGGACAAGGACTTGCAGGCCTTCAACCTGAAATTCGACGAGTACTACCTCGAATCGAGCCTGTACGGCAATGGCTACGTCGAGGAGACGGTGCAGCGCCTGATCGACAGCGGCCACACCTACGAGCAGGACGGCGCGCTGTGGCTGCGCACCACCGATTACGGCGACGACAAGGACCGCGTGATGCGCAAGAAGGATGGTGGCTACACCTACTTCGTGCCCGACGTGGCCTACCACATCCAGAAGTGGCGCCGCGGCTTCACCAAGGTGGTCAATATCCAGGGCACCGACCACCACGGCACCATCGCCCGCGTGCGCGCCGGCCTGCAGGCGGCGGGCGTCGGCATTCCCCAGGGCTACCCCGACTACGTGCTGCACACCATGGTGCGCGTGGTCAAGGGCGGCGAGGAGGTCAAGATCAGCAAGCGCGCCGGCAGCTACGTGACGCTGCGCGACCTGATCGAGTGGACCAGCAAGGACGCGGTGCGCTTCTTCCTGCTCAGCCGCAAGCCCGACACCGAATACACCTTCGACATCGACCTGGCCGTAGCGCAGAACAACGACAACCCGGTGTACTACGTGCAGTACGCGCATGCCCGCATCTGCTCGGTGCTGCGCGGCTGGCGCGCCGACTACGACGTGGGCGCGCTGGAGCAGGTCGACCTGTCGCCGCTCACCAGCGCGCCGGCCCAGGCGCTGATGCTGCTGCTGGCCAAATACCCCGACATGCTGACGGCGGCGGCCCACGGCAACGCGCCGCACGACGTGACCTTCTACCTGCGCGATCTGGCCGCCTGTTACCACAGTTACTACGACGCCGAGCGCATCCTGGTCGATGATGAGCCGGTCAAGCTCGCCCGGCTGGCGCTGGTCGCCGCCACCGCGCAGGTACTGGCCAGCGGCCTGGCGCTGCTGGGCGTGGACGCACCCTCAACCATGTGAACACCACCATGATGGACAAGCAACAACGCGGCGGCACCTTTCTGGGATTCATCCTGGGCGTGCTCGTCGGCCTGGGCGGCGCGCTGGCCGTCGCCGTCTACGTCACCAAGGTGCCGGTGCCCTTCATCAACAAGGACAGCCTGCGCAGCCAGGACAGCAGCGAGGCGCAGCGCAACCGCAACTGGGATCCCAACGCGCCGCTTTACGGCAAGAACCCGGCGCCCAGCCGCCCGGCGGCACCGGGCGACGCACCGTCCGCCGCTACGGGTGCTGCGTCGGCGCCGTCCGACGATCCGTTGGGCGACCTGGCGCGCGCGCGCTCCGAGGCGGCTTCCGCCGGCACGGCCACGGCCGCCGTGGCGCCAACGGCTGCTGCGCCAGCCAACGACCCGTTCGCCTACTTCGTGCAGGCCGGCGCGTTTCGCACCCAGCAGGACGCCGACGCCCAGCGCGCGCGCCTGGCCATGCTGGGCCTGCAGGCCAGCGTGACCGAGCGCGAGCAGTCCGGGCGCCCCGTGTTCCGCGTGCGCGTCGGGCCGTACAGCCAGCGCGGCGAGGCCGCGGCGGTCAAGGAAAAGCTCGACGGCGCCGGCGTGGACGCCGCGCTGGTGCGCGTTCAGCGATAGATCTGCGCCCGCCTGCGGGAACCACCTGCGCGCCCACGCCTCTATTTCTCCATTGCCATTTCGGGAGCAACCCACATGAAACGTCGTGAATTCGCCCTTGCCGCAGCCGCCGCCAGCCTGCCCGCGCTGTGGAGCCTGCCCGTCCAGGCCCAGTCGGGGCAGGGTTATCTGGAGCTCAAGCAGCGCGCCACGGTGAGCGCGCCGGCCGGTCAGATCGAGGTGATCGAGTTCTTCTCCTACGGCTGCGTGCATTGCAAGAACTTCGCCCCCATCTTCGAGGCCTGGAAGAAAACCGTCGCCAAGGACGTCAGCGTGCGCATGGTGCACGTGGGCTTCAACAAGAGCTTCGAGCCGCTGCAGCGCATCTTCATCACGCTGGAGACACTGGGCCAGGCCGACGCGATGAACGCCAAGGTCTTCAAGGCGGTGCAGGACGAGCGCAAGGCGCTGAACAAGCCCGACGTGCTGTTTCCCTGGGTGGCGGAGCAGGGGCTGGATCGCGCCAAGTTCGAGTCGATCTACAACTCGTTCAGCACCGCCAGCCAGGTCAAGCGCTCGATGCAGCTGCAGGACGAATACCAGGTCGAGGGCACGCCGGCCATCGGCGTCGCCGGGCGCTACTACACCGACGGCTCGATGGCCGGCGGCTTCGAGCGCATGGTGCAGGTCACCAACCAGCTGGTCGAACGCGAACGCAAGCGCGGTGCCTGAGCGGCCGCCCGCCCACTCCCTGCACCCGCGCGCCGCAGCGCCGCCCGCACAGGCGGCCTGCGGCGCTGCTCGTTTTATGAATGGCGCGCCGCGGTCTCGGGTTCTGCCTGGCGCTCCCGTCACGGTATTGACGGGCATATCCAGCCGCCGAATTCAGGGTCGCGGATCGCTACAATGCCAGCAAGATTCGTGCCGCCTATGAAAACCATCCTGACCCCCTTGCTGGCCGCGCTCGTGCTGGCCTGCGCGCCGCTGGCGCATGCCGAGAAGGCCGACCGCAACAAGCCCATGCACATCGAGGCCGATGCGCTGCGCCACGACGACCTCAAGCAGGTCAGCGTGTTCACCGGCAACGTCGTCGTGACCAAGGGCACCATCGTGCTGCGCGGCGCGCGCCTGGAGGTGCGCCAGGACGATGACGGCTACCAGCACGGCACGATGACCGCCGACACGGGCAAGCGCGCGTTCTTTCGCCAGAAGCGCGACACCGCTGCGAACCAGCCGCCGGAGTTCGTCGAGGGCGAGGCCGAGGTCATCGCCTACGACGCGCGCGCCGACGACGTCACGCTCACGCGCCAGGCCGAGCTGCGCCGCTACCGCGCCACCACGCTGGCCGACGAGATCCACGGCGCTGTCATCGTCTATCACAACCTGACCGACGTCTTCACCGTCGACGGCGCCAAGGCCGGCGCAGGCACCGACACGCGCGTGCGCGCGGTGCTCACGCCCAAGGACAGCGACGCACCGCCTGCCGCCGCGCCCCAGGCGCCGGCCGCCAACAAGGCGGGCGCGCAGTGACGGCGCCGGTCGTGGATGCGGTGGTGGGCGCGCCCAGCCAGCTGCAGGCGCAGCACCTGCAGAAAAGCTATGGCAGCCGCAAGGTCGTCAAGGACGTGTCATTGACTGTGCAAAAGGGCGAGGTCGTCGGCCTGCTCGGGCCCAATGGCGCAGGCAAGACCACGTCGTTCTACATGATCGTCGGCCTGGTGCGCGCCGACGGCGGACGCATCGCCATCGATGGCCAGGACGTGACCGACATGCCGATCCACCGGCGCTCACGCCTGGGCCTGTCCTACCTGCCACAGGAGGCGTCGATCTTTCGCAAGCTCAACGTCGAGGACAACGTGCGTGCGGTGCTGGAGCTGCAAAAAGACGGCGATGGCCGCGCGCTTGCGCGCACCGAGATCGAAGAGCGCCTGACCCGGCTCTTGCAGGAGCTGCGCGTGGAGCACCTGCGCGACACGCCGGCACTGGCGCTGTCGGGCGGCGAGCGCCGGCGTGTGGAGATCGCGCGGGCGCTGGCCACGCAGCCGCGCTTCATCCTGCTCGACGAGCCGTTCGCCGGCATCGACCCGATCGCGGTGATCGAGATCCAGCGCATCATCGGCTACCTCAAGGAGCGCGGCATCGGCGTCCTGATCACCGACCACAACGTGCGCGAGACGCTGGGCATCTGCGACCACGCCTGCATCATCAGCGACGGCCAGGTGCTGGCGCAGGGCACGCCGTCGGACATCGTCGACAACCCCGAAGTGCGCCGGGTCTACCTGGGCGAGCACTTCCGCATGTGATGAAGCCCGGGCTGTCCCTGCGCGTCTCGCAGCACCTGGCGCTGACGCCCCAGCTGCAGCAATCGATCCGCCTGCTGCAGCTGTCGACGCTGGAGCTGCAAAGCGAAGTGGCGCAGATGCTGCTGGACAACCCGCTGCTGGAGCAGGACGACGAGCACGAGGACGGCGGAGCGCCGGAGCCTGCGGCCGCATCACGCGAAGACGCGGCGCACGACGGCAGCCCGGCGGCCGAGGGCGACGCACCCGACGGCGGCACGCCCGATAGCTCCAGCCTGGAGCTGCCCGCCGACTGGGAGGGCGAGACGCCGCCCGACGACGGCGACAGCGAAGGCGGCACCGAGCTGCCCGCGCGCGGCCAGACCAGCACCGCCGGCGGTGGCGACGACGAGGACGCGCTGCTGCAGGTGGGCGCGCACGAGTCGCTGGCCGAGCATCTGCAGCAGCAGGCGCTGTCGCTGCACCTGGAGCCCGCGACGCGTGCGGCGCTGGAGTTCCTGATCGGCTCGCTCAACGACGACGGCTACCTGGACGACGATCCCCAGGCGCTGGCCGCCGCGCTGGCCGGCGACGACGCGGCCGTGAACCACGAAGCGCTGGAGCACTGCTTCACCGTCGCGCTGCGCCTGCTGCAGGCCATGGAGCCTGCCGGCGTGGGCGCGCGCGACCTGGCCGAATGCCTGCAGCTGCAGCTGCGGGCGCTGCTGGCCGGCGCGCAGGACGACGAGGAGGCGCGGCCGCTGATGCTGGCCCAGGCCATCTGCCGCCAGCCGCTGGACTGGCTGGCGCGGCGCGACCTGCGTCGCCTGGGCCAGGCCTGCGAGGCGGACGAGGGCGCGCTGCGCGAGGCCATGGCGCTGATCGCCCGCCTGGAGCCGCGTCCCGGGCGGCGCTTTGCCGACGTGAGCCGCCACGCCATCACGCCCGACGTGATCGTGCGCCGGCGTGGCAGCGGCTTTGCCGCGCAGCTCAACGCCGCCGTCATGCCACGCCTGCACGTGCACGAGGCCTATGCCCAGGCGCTGCGCTCGCACCGCGGCAGCGAAGGCCTGCAGGCGCTGCAGTCACGCCTGCAGGAGGCGCGCTGGTTCATCAAGAACATCCAGCAGCGCTTCGACACCATCCTGCGCGTGTCGCAGGCCATCGTGCAGCGCCAGCAGAATTTCTTCGAACACGGCGAGCTGGCCATGCGCCCGCTGGTGCTGCGCGAGATCGCCGACGAGCTGGGGCTGCACGAGTCGACCATCTCGCGCGTGACCGGCGGCAAATACATGGCGACGCCCCAAGGCACCTACGAGCTCAAGTATTTCTTCGGCTCGGGCCTGGGCACCGACAGCGGCGGCAGCGCGTCGAGCACCGCGGTGCGCGCGCTGATCCGCCAGCTCATCGCCGAGGAAGACCCGGCCAAGCCGCTGTCGGACGCAAAAATTGCCGACCTGCTCAAGGAGCAGGGCATCGAGTGCGCGCGGCGCACCGTCGCCAAATACCGCGAGGCGCTGAAGATCGCGCCAACCCAGCTGCGCCGGCAGCTTTAGAGCGTAAACACGCTCCTAGTCCTGCGCAGGGCCGATGGGTGGTCCGAGAAAACACCTATAATGTTACAAAACGTCACTATCACGCCCCGTCCCAGCGAGGACGGCCGGCGCGGCAGCCTATCCTTGTCCCTTTTGTTCCGGACGCTCACGCCATGGCGCGCATTCTTTTCGACCTTCCCGAGCGATTTGCCTTCAGCACCGAGGTGCAGGTCTACATCAGCCACGTCAACCAGGGCGGGCACCTGGACAACGCCCAACTGCTGAGCCTGGTGTCCGAGGCGCGCGTGCGCTTTTTCCGCTCGCTGGGCTTTCGCGAGGGCGACGTCGGCGGCGCGGCCATCGTCGTCGGCGACATGGTGGCGCAGTACAAGTCCGAGGCCTTCTACGGCGAGACGCTGCGCGTGCAGATGCAGCCGGCCGATTTCAACCGCTACGGCTTCGACCTGGTGTACTGCATGACCGAGGTGCGCCAGGGGCGGGAGATCGCACGCGGCAAGACCGGCATCGTCTTCATCGACCCGCGCGAGCGCAGGGTCACGCCAATACCGGCCGTGGTGCAGCGCGAGCTCAATGCGCTGGTCAGCGCCAGCGCTGCCTGATTTGCAAAAGTCGGCGCAGCTGCAATGAGCAACCGCCCCCGCATCCCCTGGCTGGCAGGTCTGCTGGCGCTGGTGGCGCTTGCCGCGCAGCCCGCGCGCGCTGGCCACGATGCGCAGGAGGCGCGCCAACTGCTGCAGCTGTCGCTGCAGGACCTGATCGCCACGCCAATGATCACCGCCTCGCGCCAGAGCGAGACGCGCGACCAGACGCCGGCGCACGTCATGGTCTTCACCCGCGCGCAAATCCGCGAGCGCCGCTACCAGAACCTGGCCGACCTGCTCGAAGACCTGCCCGGCGTGGATTTTCAGCGCGGCACCAAATCGTCGCAGTACAACCAGTTCGCGGTGCAGGGCTACGTCGGCCCGGGCAAGCTGCTGGTGCTGCTCGACGGCGTGCGCATCGGCCATCCCGGCGGCGGCAACTTCCCCGTGGCCGACAACCTGGACCTGCACATGGCGCGCCAGGTCGAGGTGCTCTACGGCCCCGCGGCCGCGCTCTACGGCGCCGACGCGGTGGCCGGCGTGGTCAACATCATCACCGAGCACGGCGGCCAGCAGGCCGGCAGCTGGGCCAGCGCCGGCGCGGGGCGCTTTGGCGCGCGGCGCGGCTCGTTCATGACTGGAACGACGACCGAAGGCGGCCTGGGCCTGAGCTTTGGCGGCCACTGGCAGCAGGCCGACCGCGCGCCGCTGCAGGACTACTACCCGACGTATTTCCCCAAGGTCGACGGCGTGTACGAGGGCGCCATGGTGCTGCCCGCCGCCACGCGCGAGGACTACACCGGCGCGATGGGCAGTGCCAGCCTGTTTGGCCGCATCGACCTGGCCGACCGGCTGACGCTGGGCTGGTACCGCTACCGTTTCCACAGCCTGACGAGCACGGGCGACCCGCCGGCCACCGCGCGCTACGACAGCGGCGCGCAGTGGCGCACCACGTCCGACACCGTCTACGCCAACTGGCACCAGGACTGGGGTGGCGGGCTGCGCGGCGAGCTGACCCTGGATCATTCGCGCCTGGAGGTCGATCCGCGGGCGTATTACGACAATGTGTTCAACGGCTTTGCACGCGGCTATTCCTACGTGCTGGGCGAGCGCACCGGCATCGAGCAAAGCCTGCACTGGCGCCTGAGCGACGCGCACCAACTGCAACTGGGCCTGGGCTGGCAGACCATCCAGGACATCGAGGCCAGCAGCCTGCCCAGCCCTTACGACACCGGCCGCGCGCCCGGCGACCAGGGCATGGTGTTTCCCAACACCGGCCTGCCTCTGCCGACGCAGCAGGCGCACTTTCACAACCTGTCGGCCTACGGCCAGTGGCAGGCGCGCTGGAGCGCGCGGTGGTCGAGCATGGCCGGGCTGCGGCTGGACCGCCATTCGGCCTACGGCAGCGCGCTGAACCCGCGCGTGGGCGCGGTGTACAAGCCCGGCGAGCGCCATGTGCTCAAGGCCTTGTACGGCCAGGCGTTTCGCGCACCCTCGCCCGACGAGAGCCTGAACGTATTCGGCCGCTTCGACGGCAGCAAGGACAAGGACGGCAACTACTGGGGCCACAACTTCCGGGTTCCCAACCTGCGCCTCAACCCCGAGAAAGTGAGCACGCTCAGCCTGGTGTGGGACTGGCGCGCCACCGAGGCGCTGAACCTGACGGCCAACCTCTACCACAGCCGCATCAAGGACTTGATCGTCAAGGCGCAGCTGGGCGACATCGTCGCGGACGGCGCCCACCTGATCGCGCCGGAGACCCGCGTCAACGCCGGCCAGCAGCGCCAGAGCGGGCTGGATCTGGCCGGGCAGTGGCGCTTTCGCCTGAGCCCGGATTGGAGCGGCGACCTGTGGGGCAGCGTCAGCTGGATCCACGGGCGCGTCGACGAAGACGGCGTGCAGCGCGAGATTCCCTACGTCGCGCGCCACAAGCTCAAGCTGGGCGCGACGCTGCGCTGGCGCGGCAGCGTCAGCATCACGCCGCGCCTGCGCCTGGCCAGCGCAACCACCAACGGCCGCGTCGCGCCGCCCGACGCCGCGCTGCAGATTCCGGCCGCGTGCGTGGGCACGCCCCAGGCGCCGCAGCGCTGCCGCACGCCCGGCGGCGGTGTGCTCGACCTGCACCTGGGCTGGCACCACCTGCTGGGCGGCAAGGCCACGCTGTGGCTGGACGTCTACAACGTCACCGACAGGCGCTGGCTTGCCGCTGGCGGCGCGGGCAGCCGTACCTTCTGGGACATGCCGCAGCAGCCGCGCAGCTGGATGCTGACGCTGGATTGGCGGCTGTGATGCTCCACCTGCGGCTGCTGCAGCGCGCCCGCACCTGGGGCTGGGTGCTGGTGCTGGCGTGCAGCCCGGCGCTGGCGCATGCGCAGGCGGCGGCGCCGGAATACGCGCTCAAGGCGGCGCTGCTGCTCAAGCTGCCGCGCTTCGTCTACGTGCCGGGCCTGGCCGACGATGCGCCGGCCACGCTGTGCGTGCTGGGCGACAACCCCTTTGGCGCCACGCTGCAAGACCTGGCGCGCCAGCCCATCGACGGGCGCCAGATCCTGGTGCGGCCGCTGCGCGCGGGTGCGCCGGCCAATGGTTGCAACTTCGTCTTCATCGCGCGCAGCCAGCAGGCCGAGCTGGCGCAGACCCTGCAAGCCCTGGCGGGCGCGGCGGTGGTCACGGTCTCGGATCTGGCCGGTTTTGCGCGCGCCGGCGGCATGGTGGAGCTGGCGCGCGATGCACGCGACGACGCGCGCCTGCGCATCGTGCTCAACCCGCAGGCGGCGCGCGCGCAGGGCGTGGGCTTCAACGCGCAGCTGCTGCGCCTGGCCACGGTGGTGGAGCCATGAAGCGCGGACTGCCCCGGCTGCAGGCACGCACCATCCGCGGGCGGCTGGCGCGCATGTTCGCGCTGACCTGGGTGCTGGCCTTCGTGCTGGTGTTCGCGGTGATGCTGGTGCAGCAGTGGCGCACCGTCAGAAGCGAGATGCAGGTGTCGCTGCAGGTGCAGGCGCTGCTGATGGCGACCAACAGCCAGGCGGCGTTCGACTTCGGCGACGCCCACGAGGCCCAGCGTCTGCTGCAGGCCATGGAGAAAAACCCCGCGGTGGTGCGTGCGCGCCTGCTCACCGACGGCGGGCACAAGGTGCTGGCGCAGTACGCGCGCCAGCCGCAGGACGCGGCGATCGCCGCGCCGCCGCCCGGCGGCGCGCAGGGCGCGCGCTTCGTCGGCAACCATCTGCAGGTTTGGGCCGGCGTGGCCGGCAGCCAGGAGAGGGCGCACATCGAGCTGCTGGCATCGCTTGCGCCTATGCAGCAGGCGCTGTGGCACGCCGCGGCGCAGATCGGCGTGGGCCTGCTGGCCGTGCTGCTGGTGTTTCTGTGGGTGTCGGCGCGGGTGGCGCGGCGCATGGCCGTGCCGCTGCAAGGCCTGAACGGGCTGATGAAGCGCGTGGCCAAGAGGCCGCAGACGCGCGACCGCATCGTGCTGACCGGCGACGACGAGCTGGCGCAGCTGGGGCGCAGCCTCAACGCGATGATCGACCGCCTGCAGCGGCGCGACGGCGAGCTGGCGCAGTACCGCCAGGGGCTGGAGCGCCTGGTCGCCCAGCGCACCACGGCGCTGCTGCAGGCCACCGAGCGCGCGCAGCAGGCCAACCGCGCCAAGTCCGACTTCCTGGCGCGCATGAGCCATGAAATCCGCACGCCGATGAACGCCATCGTCGGCCTGGGCAAGCTGCTGCTCAAGACGCCGCTCAACCCTCAGCAGCGCGAATGCCAGGAGCGCGTGCTGTCGGCCACCGACATGCTGCTGGGCCTGGTCAACGACATCCTGGACTACTCGCGCATCGAGGCGGGCAAGCTGGCGATCGAGCACATCGCCTTCGACCTGGAGCAGGTGCTGCGCAACGTCAGCAACCAGGTGGCGCTGCGCGCGCACGAGCGCGGCCTGGAGTTGCTGTTCGACGTGGCCGAGGGCGTACCCGAGCGCCTGATGGGCGATCCGCTGCGCCTGACCCAGGTGCTGGTCAACCTGGCCAACAACGCCATCAAGTTCACCGAGCGCGGCGAGATCACGGTGCGCGTCACCACGCTCAAGCGCACGCCGCAGCAGACCGTGCTGGCCTTTGCGGTGCACGACACCGGCATGGGCATTGACGCGGACAAGCTCGCCGAGCTGTTCTCGCCGTTCACCCAGGTCGACGGCTCCATCACGCGCCGCTTTGGCGGCAGCGGCCTGGGCCTGGCGATTTGCCGCCAGCTGGTCGAGCTGATGGGCGGGCGCATCGACGTGCGCAGCACGCCCGGCCAGGGCAGCCGCTTTCGCTTCACGCTGCCCACCCAGCCCGTGCGCACCGCGCCGGCGCAGCCGGTGCTGCAGGGGCGGCGCGTGCTGCTGGTCGACGCCAACGCCGGCGCGCGCCGCGTCACTGGTGAGCTGCTGGCGCAGCTGGGCGCGCAGGCGCTGGCGCACGGCGACTGCGCTGGTGCGCTGCAGCAGCTCAAAGACGGTGCGGGTCAGCCGCTGGACGCACTGTTGCTGGATGCGCGCCTGGACGGCAGCGCCGACCTGCTGGCCGCGGCGCGCGCACAGGGCCTGGCCGTGGTGGAGCTGCTCACCCAGACCGCCAGCGCCGAGGGCGTGCACGCGCAGGTGCTGGTCAAGCCGCTGCTGCGCGCGCCGCTGCGCGATGCGCTGGCCCATGCGCTCAACCACGGATGGCCCGGCAGCGACGCCGCGGCCGCCAGCCAGCCCCAGGCCTGCGACCACGACTTCAGCGCGATTGCCGGCGCGCGCGTGCTGCTGGTCGACGACGTGGAGCTCAACCGCACCGTGGCGCTGGCGTTTCTGCAGGAGGCGGGCGTGCAGGCCGACACCGCCGTCGACGGGCGCGAGGCGCTGCGCAAGCTGCGCAGCCAGCACTACGACCTGGTGCTGATGGACATCCAGATGCCCGACCTGGACGGCTGGACCGTGGCGCGCGCGATGCGCAAGGCGCCGCGGCTGCGCGACCTGCCCGTCATCGCGATGACCGCCCACGCCCAGCCCGCCGACCGCGAGCGCAGCCTGCAGGCGGGCATGAACGACCACCTGACCAAGCCCATCGACCCCGAGGCCTTGTTTGCCGCGCTGCTGCGCTGGATCGCACCGCGCGCGCAACCGCCGCGGCCCATGGCCGTGGCCGCGGCGCAGTCCACGGGCGAAGGCGGTGCGGCGCTGGCGCCGCTGGAAGGCATAGACACCGCCGCCGGCCTGGCGCATTGCCTGGGCCGCGTGGCGCTTTACCGGCGCATCCTGGGCGAATTTGCCCGCGAGAACGCAGGCCGCGCGCAGCAGATCGCGCACGCCGACGCCGCGCACGACTGGCCGCTGGCGCGGCGCCTGGCGCATTCGCTCAAGGGCGGCGCGGCGACCATCGGCGCCGGTGCGCTGGCGCAGCTGGCGCGCACGCTTGAAGACGCCTACGCCCAGGGCGGCGCAGCGCCAGCGCCGGCGTGCGCCGCCCTGGCGCTGGAGCTGCAGCGGGTGTGCACCCTGCTGCAGCCGTTTGCCCATGTGGATGCGGCCCCGACCCAGGCCGTGCCTGTGCCCGTGCAGGCGCTGTTGCAGCGCCTGCGCGCGCTGCTGGAGGCCGATGACGCCGGTGCGCTGCAACTGCTCGACGCGCTGCAGCCGGCCTGCCAGGGCGCGGCGCGTCAGGCGCTGGACGCGGTGCGCGCGCTGGTCGAGGACGTGGAGTATGCGCAGGCGCTGGGGCATCTGCCCCGTCTGGCACAGGCGTTGGGCCAAGGCCAGGCGGTGGGTGACAATGCTCCCGGCGGCCGTCCGGACGCCAGCAAGAAGGAGTCCGCATGACGATGACTGACCAGGGAGCGGTGCACACCGTGCTGATCGTCGACGACGAGAAGCACAACCGCCTGCTGCTCACCGAGCTGTTTGCCGGGCAATACCGCGTCATCCAGGCCAAGAACGGCGCGCAGGCGATCGAGCTGGCGCAGCAGCACCAGCCCGACCTGATCCTGCTGGACGTGCTGATGCCCGACATGGACGGCATGGCGGTGGTCCGCACGCTCAAGCGCGAAGACCGCACGCGCCAGATTCCGGTGGTGTTCATCACGGCGCTGGACTCGGCCGCCGACGAGGAGCTGGGCCTGGAGCTGGGCGCGGTCGACTACATCACCAAGCCGTTTCACCCATCGATCGTGCGGGTGCGCGTGCGCAACCACCTGCAGATCGTGCACCAGCGCCGCCTGCTGGAGCAACTGGCGGCGCTCGACGGCCTGACCGGCATTCCCAACCGGCGCCGCTTCGACCAGGCGCTGGAGCAGGAGTGGCGCCGCTGCCAGCGCGCGGGCCAGCCGCTGTCGCTGATCGTCGCCGACGTCGACTGGTTCAAACCCTACAACGACGCGCTGGGCCACGCCGCCGGCGACCGCGTGCTGCAGGAGGTCGCCGCCGTGCTGCGCCAGGGCGCGCGCCGCCCCGGCGACCTGGCCGCGCGCTATGGCGGCGAGGAGTTCGTGCTGCTGCTGCCGGGCACCGACGTGCCGCAGGCGCAGGAGCTGGCCGAGCAGCTGCGAGGCCGGGTGCAGCAGCTGGCGCTGGCGCACCCGGCCTCGCCCGTGGCGCTCAGCGTCACGCTCAGCCTGGGCGGCGCCAGCACGCTGGCGCAGACCTCGGAGGTGGACGGCAGCTTTTTCGCCCGCGCCGACGCCGCGCTCTACCAGGCCAAGAAGGCCGGGCGCAACCGGGTGCACTGGGCGGCGTAGCAGCTGCGGCCGCTGCCGCAGGCTTTATTCCATTTCCATATCAACCGATTACTTTGTCGGTTTCGCTTGTCGTGCTACAGCATTGTCTGCGCTTCACCTTCGCGTACTCGATCGATATAGAAATGGAATGAGGGGCCTGTTCAGCGAAAGCCGCCGTGCCACGCACGCCGGGCAAAAAGACACAAGGCCAGCGCCAGGCGCAGGTCTTGTGCTCTCCGTAGCCGCCGACAGCGATCGGGTCAGCTTCCGTCCGGCGCCAGCCGCAGCAGGCACTTGCGGCCCGTCGCCATCTGCGCGCAGGCGCGCAGCGCCTCGGGCGTGAGCAGTTCGTCCAGCGTCCATTCGCGTTCGTAGCGGGTGGCGAAGGTGGTCGTCAGCTCGGCGGCAATGCGCGCTTGCAGGGCGGCGCGGCGCTCGGGCGGCAGGGCGCGCCAGAACGAGAACACCAGCCAGCCGTTCACGCCCCAGGCCATCCCCAGGCCCGGGGGCAGGGCGGTGGGGCCGCGTTCCAGGTAGCCGTAGATGTAGACCTGTTTGTGGATCTGGCTGCCGTAGCGGTCGTAGCCCCGGCCCGGTTGGCGCAGCAGCGCGGCCTCCATTGCCTGGATCAGCTGGCCCGGCATGGCGCCGCCGCCGGTGGCGTCGAAGGCCAGGCGGGTGCCGGTGGCGGCAAAGGTGTCGACCAGCCGCGCGGCGAAGTCCGGGGCACTGCTGTCCACGACGTGCCGCGCGCCCTGCGCCCGCAGCAGCGCGGCCTGCTCGGGGCGGCGCACGATGCACACCAGCTCCAGCCCGTCGCCCTGGCACAGGCGCAGCAACATCTGGCCCAGGCTGGATGCCGCCGCCGTCAGGGCCAGGGCGGTGTGGCCTTCGCGGCGCGCAGTCTCCACCATGCCCAGGGCGGTCAGCGGGTTGACGAAGGCGGCCGCGCCCTGGGCCGCGCTGGCGCCGGGCGGCAGCGCCAGGCACTGGCTGGCGGCAACGGCGCGGTATTGGGCATATATGCCCTGGCCCGGCAGGGCCAGCACGGCCACCCGGCGGCCCAGCAGCGCCTGGGCCTCAGGGGCGCTGCCCGCGGCCACCACGGTGCCCGCGCCTTCGTTGCCGGCGGACAGCGGTTGGCCGATGCGCGCGGCCAGACCGGCCAGGCGCTCGGGCGGCACGGGCGCCACGACGGCGGGCCGATCCTGGACGCGCGCCGCCTGCGCCTGGCCCAGGTCGGCGCCGCCGAGCAGCAGGGCCAGGTCCGACGGATTGATGGGCGCGGCCTCCACCCGCACGACCACCTCGTCGGCGGCTGCAGGCCGGGGCTGCGGGACTTCGGCCTGCGACAGTTGCAGGGAGCCGTCTGGGCCGATCAGGGTGCGTAGTTCCAGGGGCATGGCGCGTCAGAACGTCATGCGCAGGCCCAGGTCGAAGCCGATGGCGCCGTCGGGCCGCATGCCGCCGTCGGTAATGTAGTTGGGCTGGGGCTGGATGACCGAGCTGCTCACGACGCGGGGCGTCGCGGCCATGACGGCGGGGTTGTTCTGGCCGTTGCTCACGCTGATACGCGAGACGGTGGTGTACAGGGCCGTGCGCTTGGAGAGGTTGTGCACATAGCCCAGCGCCAGCTTGCTGGTGGCGGAGTCGCCCGCGTTCAGGCCGTTCTTGAATTGCACGCGCGCCCAGGAGGCGCGCACCATGTGCTCGCCCACCGGAATGGTGACGCCGGCCAGCAGGCCGCGGTAGCGGTCGGTGATGCCCGTCAACGTCGGCGCGTCGGTGCGCACGTTGCGCACGTCCGACCATTCGGCCATGACCTTGGCGACGCCGAAGTTGTAGGAGCCGCCGAGGTTAAAGGATTTGATCTTTTCCGCGCCGGTCGGGGCGCTGGCGTTGCCCAGCGTGCTGATGCCGTAGCCCACGGCCACGTCGGTCGGGCCGCCGGCCCAGCCCACGCGCGCGCCCACGTAGCGTCCGCGCTTGGTGGTGTTCTCGGGGAAGGCGTACATGGCCTGCCCGTACACGCCGCCCAGGCCCCTGGGCAGGTGGTAGCCGATGGTGTTGCTCGCGCGCAGGTAGTTGTCGGTGCCCGCCGACAGGCCGCCGCCGAGCAGCCGCTCGGTGAGGCCGCCCGTGGGCTGGGTGGCCAGCGCGCGGGAGATGGCCAGGTTGCTGCTAATGACGGAGATCAGGCTCAGGCCCACGCCGTTGGAGGTGAAGGGGTCGAAGGCCCAGTCGCTCAGGAACGAGGGCGTGTGGTCGCGCCCCAGGCGCACCTCGCCGAAGCCGCCCGTCAGGCTGACCGTGGAGCGGCGCCCGAAGTTCAGCGATGCGCCGCCGGTGTCGTTGGTCACCGGCGCCTCCAGCCACATGCCGGCCGAGAGGCCGCCGCCCAGGTCTTCCGTGGCGCGGATGCCGATGCGACTGGCAAGGTTGCCCGAGGGCGACAGCGCCGTCTGGCTCTGGGTGACGGAGCGCGCGGGGCCGCCGTCCCACGATTCGCTGCGCACGACGTAGCGGCTGAGGCTGGCGTCCATGACGCCGAACAGCGTCACTGACGATTGCGCGCCGGCGCTGCCGGCGGCGGCTAGGGCGCACAGGCCGATGGAATGCAGGATGGGGTGTTTCATGGGGGGAGTTCTCCTGGGTCGTTGCGTTGATCGTTGGTGGGCGCCGGATGGCGGCGCGTGCATTTCATCCGGCTCCCGTGCAAGGCGACTCAGGGTTTCAATGGATTTGTCCCAACAAAGCAAATCCTTGTCCCATAAAGACAAATGCGCGGCGCGCCGGCTTCGCATACTTGCCATCCATGCACACAAGGAACCCTATGCACCACATGAAACGCACCTCCCTCGCATTGCTGACCGGCTGCATGCTGGCGTGCGCCACGGGCGCAGCCTGGGCGCAATGGCCCGGGGGCAAGCCCGTCAAGCTCATCGTTCCCGCGCCGCCGGGCGGCAGCATGGACATCGTGGCCCGCGTGGTCGGGCAGCAGCTGTCCGCCGACATCGGCCAGCCCGTGGTGGTGGAGAACAAGCCCGGCGCGGGCGGGATGATCGGCATGAACGCCCTGCTCGCCGCTCCGGCGGACGGGCAGACGCTGCTGATGGGCGCGAGCAACGTGCTGGCCGAGATTCCCCACGTCATCAAGCCCTTGTTCGATCCGCTCAAGGACGTGATTCCCGTCGCCACCTTCGCCCGCTCGGGCGTGGTGCTGGTCACGTCGACGAAATACCCGGCGCAGGATTTCAAGAGCCTGCTGGCGCACCTCAAGGAGCGCAAGGGCAAGATCAGCTTCGCCAGCTACAGCCCGGGCACGGTCTCGCACTATGCGGGGCTGGTGCTCAGCGACAAGGCGGACCTGGACATGCAGCACATCGGCTACGCGGGCTCTGCGCCGGCGCTGCAGGACTTGCTGGGCGGGCAGGTGGACGTGATGTTCGACGGCATGCTCACCTCCGTGCCCCTCATCCAGGCGGGCAAGCTGCGGCCCTATGCGTTCTCGGGGCCGCAGCGCTCGCGCCACCTGCCCGACGTGCCCACCACGACGGAGCTGGGCTACCCCGACCTCCAGTTCCGCGGCTGGATGGGCATGATCGGCTCGGCCAAGCTGCCCGCCGACGTGCTCGCCAGCATCCATGCCGCCGTGGACAAGGCGGGGCATGCACCAGTGGTGCAGAAGAAGCTGTCCGACCTGGGCCTGGAGCCCGAGGTCATCACCGACACGCCCGCACTGCAGCGTGAAATCAAGGCCATGTCCGAGCGCAACGCGGGCATCGTCAAGCAATACGGCATCAGCCTGAATTGAGGAGCACACCATGAAGATCAGACAGATCACCCCAGCCATCGGCGCCGAGATCAGCGAGGTCCACCTGGGCGAGGTCTCGCGCGATCCCGCGCAGTTCGCGCAGGTCAAGGACTTGCTGCTCAAGCACCGCGTGCTGTTCTTCCGCAACCAGGACATCACCCGTGCCGAGCACGTGGCGTTCGCCCGCTGCTTCGGCGAGCTTGAAACCCATCCGGTGGCCGGCAGTGACCCCGAGAACCCCGGCCTGGTGCGCATCTACCGCAGCGACAACCCGCACAGCAACGAGAACACCTACCACTGCGACGGCCTGTGGCGGCCCAACCCGTCCATGGGCGCGGTGCTGCGCTGCGTCGAATGCCCTGAGATCGGCGGCGACACCATCTGGGTCAACATGGTCAAGGCGTACGAGGAGCTGCCCGAGGACATCAAGCGCGTCGTCGACAAGCTGCGCGCCAAGGCCGGCATCGAGCACACCTTCGGCGCGACGATGGCGCCCGAAGACCGTGCCAAGCTAGGCCGCGACCATCCGCCGGCAGAGCACCCCGTGGTGCGCACCCACCCCGAGACGGGCGAGAAAATCCTGTACGTGGGCGCCTTCAGCACCCACTTCGTCAACTACAGCACGCCCGAGAACGTGCGCCACGGCCTCGACAAGGTGCCCGGCGCGGCGCTGCTGCTCAACTACCTCGTCAGCCGCGCGGGCATCCCCGAATACCAGGTGCGCTGGTCGTGGAAGCCCGGCGACATCGCCGTGTGGGACAACCGCAGCACGCAGCACTACGCCTGCAACGACTACTACCCCGCGCCACGCAAGATGGAGCGCGCGGGCATCGTGGGCGACGTTCCGTACTGACCTCGTAGTTATCAAAACAACAGCTGCTAGCGCTTGATGGATAAGCGCTAGGGGCTTGTTTCATCCAAATTTTCTCCAGGAGCATTCACCATGAACTTCCTCGACGGCCACCTGTTCCCCGAAAACCAGCAGCCCCTGATCATCACCGCGGCGCCCTACGCGCCGGGCTGGGTTCCCTCCGACTTCCCCGAAGACATCCCCGTCACCCTGGAAGAGCAGATCCAGAAAGCTGTGGACTGCTACAACGCCGGCGCCACCGTGCTGCACCTGCACGTGCGCGAGCTCGACGGCAAGGGCAGCAAGCGCCTGTCTAAGTTCAATGAGCTGATAGCCGGCGTGCGCAAGGCCGTGCCCGAGATGATCATCCAGGTCGGTGGCTCTATCAGCTTCGCACCCGAGTCCGAAGGCGCCGCCGCCAAGTGGCTGAGCGACGACACGCGCCACATGCTCGCCGAGCTCGACCCCGTGCCCGACCAGGTGACGGTGACGGTGAACACCTCGCAGATGAACGTGACCGACCAGGCCGAGGACGCCGACTTCGTCGGCACCTCGCGCGGGAACATGGCCCTGTTCAACACCTACAAGGACATGACCGTGCCCGCCAACCCGCTGTGGGTGGAGGAGCACGTGCGCCGCCTGACCAAGGCCGGCATCCAGAGCGCCTTCCAGTGCTACAACCTCAACAGCTTCGAGTCGGTCGAGCGCCTGATGCGCCGCGGCTTCTACATGGGCCCGCTGGTGATGAACTGGGTGGCGATCGCCGGCGGCATGGACACGCCCAACCTGTACAGCCTGGCCAATTTCGTGCGCGCCGTGCCCGACGGCGCCGTGCTCACGCTGGAGAGCAACGTGCGCAACGTGCTGCCCGTCAACATGTGGGGCATTGCCGCCGGCCTGCATGTGCGCTGCGGCACCGAGGACGTGATCTGGAACCAGAGGCGCACGGGCAAGGCCAGCAGCGTGTCGCAGATCGAGCAGCTGGTGCGCATCTCCGAGGAATTCGGCCGCCCCATCGCCACTGCAAAAGAGGCGCGCGAGATCTGCAAGATCGGCGTGTTCTACGACACGGTGGAGGAAAGCCTGGCCGCCAACGGCTTCGCGCCCAACCGCAACGGCGGCAACCAGGGTTTTCTGCGCAAGACGCAGTAAGGCGCCGCCGCCATGGCTGCCCTTCAAAGCAAAGTCATTGTGACCTGCGCGGTCACGGGCGCGATCCATACGCCGACCATGTCGCCGTATCTGCCGATCACGGCTGAGCAGATCGCCAGTGAAGCCGTCGCCGCCGCCTAGGCGGGCGCGGCCATAGTCCACCTACACGCACGCAAACCGGGCAACGGCCAGCCCTCGCAGGATCCGGCGCTGTTTCGCGCCTTCCTGCCCACGATCGCCGCGCAGTCCGACGTGGTGATCAACCTCACCACGGGCGGCGCGCCGAACATGCTGGTGGAAGAGCGCCTGCAGCCCGCGCTGCAGCTCAAGCCCGAGTGGCCTCGCTCAACATGGGGTCGATGAACTTCGGTCTATACCCCATGCTCACGCGCTACCAGGAGTTCCAGCACGACTGGGAGCGGCCCTACCTCGAAGGTTCGGAAGACCGGGTGTTTCGCAACACCTTCAAGGAGATCCGCTACATCCTCGAATCGTGCGCCGACCATGGCGCCCGCTTCGAGATCGAGTGCTACGACACCAGCCATCTCTACACGGCGGCGCACTTCATCGACCGGGGCATCCTCAAGCCGCCGTTCTTCATCCAGACCGTGTTCGGCCTGCTGGGCGGCATCGGCACGCATCCCGACGACGTGATGCACATGCGCCGCACGGCAGAGCGCCTGTTCGGCCAAGACTACTACTGGTCGGTGCTGGGCGCGGGGCGCAGCCAGATGCCGATCGCGTCCATGGCCGCCGCCATGGGCGGCAACGTGCGCGTGGGGCTGGAGGATTCGCTGTGGGATGGGCCGGGCCAGCTGGCCACCGGCAACGCGCAGCAGGTTCGGCGCGCGGTCTCCATGCTGAAGACGCTCAACCTCGAAGTGGCCACGCCCGACGAGGCGCGCGCCATGCTGCAGCTCAAGGGCCGCAAGGCCGTGGCGTTTTGACAGGAACCCGGCAATGAACACGCTCACGGTCGATGTGTGGTTCGACCTCATCTGCCCCTGGTGCTGGATCGGCAAGCACCACCTGGACCAGGCGCTGGAGCGCCTGCGCGCCTCCGACCCCGGCGTGCAGGTGCAGACCGCCTGGCATTCGGTGCAGCTGATCCCGCAGACGCCGCCGCAGGGCTGGCCCTTCGATGCGTTCTATGAACAGCGCCTGGGCAGCGGCAAGGCCGTGCTGGCGCGCCGCACCCAGGTGGTGGAGGCGGCCCGCCGCGCGGGCGCGCCCATCGACTATGCGCGGCTCAAGGTCTTTCCCAACACCGCCGCCGCGCACCGCCTGCTGGCGGCGGGCCGGGCGCAGCTGGACGCCGCAGCATTGGACGCCTTGCTCACGCGTCTGTTCGCGGGCTACTTCACGCAGGGCGAGGACCTGGGCGACGCGCACGTGCTGGTGGCCATTGCCGCCGCGCACGGCGTCGATTCGGCCGGCCCCGTGGCGCAGGCCGATCCGGCGATGGACGGCGCAGCCTCGCAGGGCGTGCCCTTCTTCGTGTTCAACCGCACCTATGCGCTGTCCGGCGCCCAGCCGGCCGACGTGCTCTGGGCCGCCATGCGCCGGGTGCTGTCGGAACGTGCGCACGACTTTTCGTGATGCCCGCAAGGCGGGAAAAGCCGCGCGCGTCGTTGGGCACCGATCTCAAGCCCGCTGCCTGCGCCAGTCTGAAACGCTGGTGCCGAAGCGGGCGCGGAACCAATGGCTGAAGCTGCTGGAGGTGGAAAAACCCAGCAGCCCCGCCACCTCGCCCAGGGGCTGGCGGCTTTCTTGCAAGTGACGCAACGCCAGCTCGGTGCGGATGCCGTCGAGCAGCTCCGAAAAACTCTGCCCCTCGGCGCTCAGGTGCCGGTGCAGCGTGCGCCGGTCGATGCCCAGGTGGCGCGCCACCTGCTGGGCCGTGCAGCGGCCGCCGGGCAGCAGGGCCAGGATCAATTCCGTGCAGGCGGCGGACATGCCCTCGGCGTGGCGTCCCAGGGCCGCGTCGAGGTAGTTGCGCGCAAAGCGTGCAACGCCCGTGCTGCCGGACATGCGCAGCAATTGCAGGTCGGCCAGCGGGCAGACCAGGCCGTTGAACGTCTGGTCGAACAGAGGGACGACGCCGAAAAAGGCGCGGTGCGCGGCCATGCTCTGCGGGGCGCTGTGCACGAAGCTCACCTGCAGCGGCCGCCACTGCGGGCCAATCAGCTCGCGCAGGATGCACAGCATCGTGCCGACGGCCAGCTCCATCGACTGGCGGGTCGCGAGGCCCGCGATCGGCATCAGCTCCTGGCGGACGAGCACGTTGGCGCCCGCGTCCTCGATGCGCACGAGCATTCCGGAGTTGATGAGTTTCAGGTAGCGGCACAGCGTGTCCAGTGCCTGACGCGGCGTCGCCTCGTCCTTGAGCACGAGGCTGATCGGCCCCAGGTTGGAAAAACTGCGCCGCGCCGCCAGCCGCAGCGCGAAGTCCTCCACGTCCGTGGCGCGCGCGCTGGCCTCCAGCAGCTCGCGCACGTTGTGGATGGAAATGCGGGTTTCAGGGTTGTCGAGCAGGCGCGCCGACAGCCCCGCCGCACGCAGCAGCACCGCCGGGTCGTGGCCCAGCGAGCGCACCAGGTCGGCGTAGCCGCTCAGGCTGCCGCTGCGGATCAGGCTGCTGTTGCTTGACGGCATGCCCATGGCGGATCGCCTTCACCGTCACGCGGACCAGCGCAGCAGGCCCAGGGCCAGACAGGCGAGAAAGGCCGTCTCTCCCACCATCAGCACGACGGGCTTGAGTCCCACCGTGACCAGCTCGCGCAGCTGGGTCTTCATGCCGATGCCGGCCATGGAGGCGACCAGAAACCAGGTCGACAGGCTGCTGCCTGCCTGGCTGATCGGCTTGGGCAGCCAGCCCGTGCTGTTGATCGCCACCAGCACCGCGAAGCCGACGGCGAACCAGGGCAGCAGCGGCGGGCGGGGGCCGTCGCCGACGCGGCCCGTCGCGCGCGTGAAGGTCACGGCGAACAAGATGACCGGCACCAGGCAGGCCACGCGCATCAGCTTGACCAGCGTAGCTGTGTCCCCGATTTCCTGCGACATGCTGTAGCCCGCGCCCACCACCTGGGCCACGTCGTGGATGGTGGCGCCCAGGAAGGTGCCGGCGGTCTGCGTGTCCAGCCCCAGGGCGCGCGCCAGCATGGGATAGAAGATCATGGTGAAGGTGGACAGCGCCGACACGCCCACCACGGTGAACAGCGTGGCGCGCTCCTTGAGCGGGTGCGGCGGCAGTGCGGCCGACAGTGCCAGCGCGGCCGAGGCGCCGCAGATGGCCGTGGCGCCGCCGCTGAGCAGGCCGAACAGGATGTTGAAGCCCATCAGCTTGGCCACGACCATCGACAGGCCGATGGTCAGCACCAGCGACACGCCGACCACCAGCACCGGCTGCCAGCCCAGCGCCACCACCTGATCGAGCGTGATGCGCAGGCCCAGCAGCGCCACGCCCCAGCGCAGCAGCTGGCGTGAGGTGAAATCGATGCCGAACTTGCATGGCTCCTCGCCGGAGAGGAAGTTCATCGCCATGCCCAGCATCAGCGCGAACAGCATCACGGGCGCGCCGTAGTACTGCGACAGGAAGGTAGCGGCGGCGGCCGCTACGGCACAGGCGATCACGCCTGGAAACAGTTCGCGGCCGCGGGCGATGATGTGGCTCATGGGATTTGCTTTTGGAGGGGAGATATTTCAGGCGCTGGCGGTGTCCGCGGCTGCGGCGGCTTCCTCGGTCTCGACCTGGGCGCGGATGCGCTGCACGTCGGCTTCATAGCGGCGCGCGGCGACCAGGAAGCACAGCGCGGCCAGCACCGAGAACGCGGGCATGGCCGCCATGGCCTGGGGTAGGGACCAGGCGTCCGACAGCATGCCGGCAATGAACGGGCCGGCCGCCAGGCCGAACAGATTGAGGAAGAACGCCAGCACCGCGCCGCCGGTGGCGCGGATGCCGGGGTGGATGACGTCGATCACGATGGCCACCACGGGGCCGGTCGAGCAGGTCATAAACAGGCCGCCCGCGGCGATCCAGGCCAGCTGCTGGTGGTGCGAAAGCGCCTTGCCGAGCCCGGAGAACGCCGGCATCAGCAGGGCCATGGACACCAGGCACAGCAGGGTCAGGGCATAGAGCTTGTAGCGTTGGCGCCAGCGGCCGGCCCGGTCCACCAGCGCGCCCGTGAGCACGGCGCCGATGGCGCCGCACAGCACGACCAGGGCGGCATTGATTGCGGCCTGCGCCGGCGCCAGGCCCTGGACGCGGTTCAGGTAGCTGGGCAGCCAGGCCCAGACTGTGGACAGCACGATGACCTGGGCCGAGCCGCCCAGGCACACCCACAGCAGGGTGGGCGAGCGCGTCAGCGCCGCCACGATGGCGCGAGTCACGTTACCGGTACTCTGCGTGGCCTGATCCAGCCGCGGCGTGAGCTCGACCGTGCGGTAGTCGCGCACGAATATGTAGAACAGCGACAGGATCAGCCCCGGCACGCCGACCACGCCGAAGGCGGCCTGCCAGCCCCAGTGGCTGGCGATGATGCCGCCGAGCATGACGCCCAGCACCGAGCCCAGCGACCCCACGGAGAAGAAGACCGCCATCAGCGTGCTGCGCATGCGGGCCGGGAAGTGGCTGGCGATCAGCGCCGAGCCCACCGAGCCGTAGCCGGCCTCGCCCAGGCCCACCACGGCGCGCGCGGCCAGCAGCTGGCCGTAGTTGCGCGTGAACATGCAGGAGATGCAGGCCAGGCTCCACACCGTGGCCATCACGAAGATGCTTTTGACGCGGCTGCGCCGGTCGGCCCACAACGCAATGGGCATGGCGCCCACGGCCACGGTGATCGAGACCACCGAGACCAGCGAGCCGAGCTGCTTGTCCGACAGCCCCCAGGCCTGCTTGAGGTGCGGGAACAGCGAGACGATGACCTGACGGTCGATGTAGTCGACCATCATCAGTCCCAGAGTCATGAGCAGCGCGAACCAGGCCGGCCCTCGCCCGAACAGGTAGTCGTCGGGGTTGGGGCGGCCAGAGTCGGCCATTTGCAAATCCATTGCCATGGTAGTTGTCTCCGATGCTTGTGCGGCGCTGCTCTGGCGTCGGCGTTTACGTGGGTGTCAGCAAATGGTTGCAGTAGGCGTCGCGCAGCAGATTCTTCTGCATCTTGCCGGTGCCGCCCAGCGGGATCTGGTCGACGAACACCACGTCGTCCGGAGTCCACCACTTGGCCACTCGGCCTTCGTAGAAAGCCAGCAGTTCCTTGCGCGACAGCGCATGGCGGGGCTTTTCGTGACCACCAGCAGCGGCCGCTCGTCCCACTTCAGGTGATGCACGCCTGTGCAGGCCGCCATGGCCACGGTGGGGTGGGCCATGGCGATGTTTTCGAGGTCGATGGAACCTATCCATTCGCCGCCGGACTCGATCACGTCCTTGCTGCGGTCGGTGACGTGCATGAAGCCGTCGGCATCAATGGTCGCCACGTCGCCGACCTGCACGCCATTCATCGCGGCTCTCCGGGGTCAGGGCACGAGCACGGTGGAGCCGGTGGTCTTGCGCGATTCGAGCGCGCGGTGCGCCTCGGCGGCGTCGGCCAGCGCAAAGGTCTGCTGGGGCTCGCTGACGATGTCGCCGGCCAGCACGTGGTCGAACAGCTCCTTGGCCATGTCCAGCATGTGGGCGCGCGGGAAGATGTAGTGAACCATCGCGGGCCGCGTCATCCAGATCGAGCCCTTTTGCGCCAGCAGCTGCGAATCCACCACCACCGAGCCCGAGGATGTGCCGTTGCTCACGAAGTGGCCGCGCGGCTGCAGGCAGTTGAGCGAGTCCATCAGCGTGTCCTTGCCCACCGAGTCGTAGACCACGGGCACGCCCTTGCCGTCCGTGATTTCCTTGACGCGCTCGACGATGTTCTCGCGCGAGGTCACGATGGTGTGGGCGCAGCCGTTGGCCTTGGCGATCTCGGCCTTCTCGTCGGTACTCACGGTGCCGATCATGGTCACGCCCAGAGCGCGCGCCCACTGGCAGGCGATCAGGCCCACGCCGCCGGCTGCTGCATGGTAGAGGATGGTTTCGCCGCCCTTGAGCGGATAGACCTGGCGGAACAGGTACTGCGCCGTCATGCCCTTCATCATCAGGGTGGCGGCCGTGCGGTCGCTGATGCCGTCGGGCAGGGGGATCAACACCTCGGCCGGCATCACGCGGGCTTGCGAATACGCGCCCTGGGGGCCGATCAGATAGCCCACGCGGTCGCCGGGCTTGAGGTAGTCCACGCCGGGGCCCACGGCCTCGACCACGCCCACGGCGTCGGAGCCCAGACCCGAGCCGACGCCCTCCGGCAGGGCCAGCGGATAGCGGCCGGTGCGAAAGTAGATGTCGATGAAGTTGAGCGCGATGTAGCTGTGGCGCACGCGGGCCTGGCCCGGGCCGGGTTCGCCGACTTCGACGTTCTCGAACTTCAGGACCTCGGGGCCGCCAATTTCGTAAAAGCGTACGGCTTTGACCATGGTGTTTATCTCCTTGACGTGAACAGATTTTCAGGCCGACAGCTCGGCAATGAACTCGTGCGCGCGCGGCCATTCGCCATAGCCGGACGCGGGGTTGAGGTGGCCCACCTCACCCAGGTCCACCAGGCGGCTGCCCCAGGCGCGCGCCATCTGCTCGACCTGCGCAAAGCGCGCCAGCGGATCGTTGCGGCTGGCCGCGACGATGCTGGGAAAGGGCAGGGTTTGCAAGGGCACGGGCAGCCAGCCGCCGTCGCTCAGCGCCTGCAGCGGGGGATAGCCCTCGGGCATGGGCAGGTCGAGTTCAGGGGGCGTCGCCAGCAGCGCGCCGTGGACGGGGCGCTGCGTCTGCGCGGCCCAGTGCGCCACCATGGGGCAACCGCCGCTGTGCGCCACGATCACGATCGGGCCGTCGATGGCCTGGGCGGCCTGCTCGATGGCCTGCACGCGCGCCGCGCGGTTCAGCCCCGCGCCCGTGCGGCCCATGGGCGCCACGGTGCGAACCTTGGGCAGCTGCGCGGCCAGCAGGGTCTGCCAGTGGGCCGGGGCGTGGTCGCGCAGGCCGGGGACGATGAGAATGGTGGGCGTTTGTGGCATGTCAGGCATGTCAGTTCAGCTGGATATTGAAGGTTGTGACGACGTCGGCATTGCGCTCGAACTCGGCGCGCAGATCCGCTTCGAGCTGTGCCCGCGTGCGCGACTCCTCCACCCGTTCAAAACCCGTGCCTTCGTAGCGCTTGGCCACGGCGGGCAGGGCGTTGACCTTGGTCATCGCGGCGTACACCTTCTCCATCAGCGGAGGCGGCGTTTTGGCGGATGCGAAGACGCCGGCCCAGTTGCTGTAGTCGATTTCCGGGTAGCCCAGTTCGGCCATGGTCGGCACGTCGGGGTAGTCGGGCAGGCGGCTCTTGTAGGCCACGGCCAGCAGCTTGACCTTGCCGGCGGCGATCAGTGGCTTGGAGGTGACCGAGCCGTCGAACATCAGCGGTATCTGGTTGCCCATGACCTGGGCCAGCGCGGGCGCAGAGCCTGGAAACGCCACATGTTCCATGTCGAGCCCCGCCTTCTTGTTGAGAATGGCGCCCGCGTATTGCGAGGCCGTGCCCTGGCTGTAGGAGGCAAACGATATCTTGCCCGGGTTGGCCTTCACGTAGGCGAGGGCCTCCCTGGCATCCTTGGCCGGGAATTGCGGCGAGGCGATGAACAGCATCACCGAGCGCGCCATCTGGGCCACGGGCTTGACATCCTGGAGGGGGTCGAAGCCAACCTTGAGCACGTGCGGCACCTCGGTCAGGATGTTGGTCACCGTCACCAGCAGCGTGTTGCCGTCCGCCGGCTGCGCCAGCATGTGCTTGACGGCAATCGAGCCGCCCGCGCCCGGGCGGTTCTCCACGATGACGGGCTGCTGGATCTCCTGCGCGAGCTGGTCGCTGAGGATGCGCGCGAAGGTGTCGATGGTGCCGCCCGGGGGGGCGGGCACGATGAACTTGACCGGTTTGTCGCCGAAGGCCATGGCGCTGCTTGCGCACAACAGCGCCGCGGCGGCGGTCAGGGCGGATATGCGGCGGCGCATGGGTCAGGCCACCTTGCGCAGAAAGCCCTGTTGGCGGCCGGGCGCGTTGGGTGCGAAGCCGTTGGCGGCCAGGGTTTCCTCGACGGTGTCGTAGAAGGTGCCGATGCGGCAGATCTCGCGCGCCTGCTTCGCCGTGGCGATGGGGCGGCTCAGCTCAAGGGAGATGCGCACCAGCTGCTCGATCTGCTTGACGGTGCCGATCTTCTCGGTGCGCGTCTGGTTCCACAGGTTGTCCTCGGTGCCGCAGCGCACGTGCAGGCCCATGGCAATGCCCATCGTGTTTACGGGCAGTGTGTTGAGCACCGAACTCTCCACGGTGAGCACGGCGCCGTCGGGCACGCCGCGCACGAAGTTGGCCAGGGTGTAGATGTTGGGCGAATCCATGCCGCCGCCGATGGCCACCCAGTTGCACACCAGCGGGCCTTTGTAGATGCCGCGGCGCATCAGGCGCTCCACCGACTCGAAGCTGTTCTGGTTGTAGCACTGGAACTCGCTTTGGATGCCCGCGGCCGTCAGGCGGCGGATGTGCTCCTCGACCCAGCCGGGCTGCGCGGGCACAGTCATTTCCTTGTAGGCGTTGTAGACCACGGGGTCTTCAAGCGAGCTGCCCTGCCAGTCGCGCTGGTCGAACTGCTCCAGGAAGTTCATCTGCGCGGTGTTGACGGTGACCGTCACCTGGTCGGGCTTGGGGTCGAGCTCGGCGAGCATGTGGCGCGTGTCGTCGGACAGCCACTTGGCGGCGGCGCCGTCGGTCTCGGGGGCGAAGCTGATGGAGCCGCCGACCTGGATGATCATCTCCGGCACGCGCGAGCGCACACCGGCGATGAGCTCGTTGAACTTGGACAGGCGCTTGCTGCCCTTGCCGTCGAGCTCGCGCACGTGCAGGTGCAGCACGGTGGCGCCGGCGTTGTAGCAGTCCACAGCCATCTGGATCTGCTCCTCCATGGTCACCGCGATCTCCCCGGGGAAGTCCGAGGGCAGGTAGGACGGTGCGTAGGGCGCGGCGGTGATGATCAGGGGCTGCTGGTTTTCGGGGAACAGGTGGCCGTCGAGGAAGTTCATGAGAGGCTCCGTGAGAGAGAGGGGGGTTTTGAGAAAAACAGCCCTCAGCCCGCGCCCGTGGGGCGCGGAAAGCTGTCTGTCAACGAGAAAAAGAGTGCGGTCTTAGTGCACGGGCGTGCCGATGATTCCGGCGCGTTCCATCTTGCGGTGGCAGGGCGGGTAGTCCATGACCGCGTAGTGCTGGGTGCAGCGGTTGTCCCAGATAGCCACGCTGCCGGGCTTCCAGCGCCAGCGCACCTGGTATTCGGGAATGGCGGCCTGGCTGATCAGGTACTGCAGCAGGTCGGAGCTGCCGCGCGTGAAGTCCTGGCCCACGCGCACGTTGGCCGCCGTGTGGAAGTTGGTGAAATGCGTGGTAAAGCCGTTGACGAACAACACCTTCTCGCCCGTCTCCGGGTGGGTGCACACCACGGGGTGCTCGGCGTCGGGGTGTTGGGCCTTGAGGGCGTGGCGCTTCTCGATGGGCATGGCCGCGCCGAAGGTGCATTCGATGCTGTGGCGCGCGCGCAGCGGGGCAATCAGGTTCTTGACGTCCTGGGGCAGCTTTTCATAGGCCAGCGCCATGTTGGCCCACATGGTGTCGCCGCCTACGGGGGGGCATTCCACGCAGCGCAGCACCGCACCGTAGGAGGGCGCCTCGCGCCAGGTGCCGTCGGCGTGCCAGGAGTTTTCGTAGCGGTCGTTGGGCTGGTCGGGCGACTTGTAGATGCGCACCAGGCCCGGGTGGTCGGGGTCGCTGCCGGCCACGGGGTGGTCTTCGAGCTCGCCGAAGCGGCGCGCGAAGGCGACGTGGTCGGCGCGGCTGATGTCCTGGTCGCGAAGGAATAGCACCTTGTGCCGCAGCAGGGCCGCCTTGATCTCGGCGAACAGTGCGTCGTCGTGCGCCGCGTCCGCCAGGCTGATTCCCGTGAGTTCTGCGCCGATGGCGCAAGTTATAGGCTCAATACGCATTGTTGTCTCCTGTTTGTCGTTGTATGCGCTATCGTTGTGCGCGCTTCGACTGTAGGAAATGCGGCGCACGAGTGTTGTGCATTTCGCGCCACGGATTTTGCACTTGATGCCAGAATGTTGATTCGAATCAAAAGGGAGCATGCAATGGTCACCCTGGTACGAGCGGCGGCGTTGAATCACTTTGCCGAGGTCATGAGCAAGCTTGGGGGCGACCCCGACCAGGCCCTGCGCCAGGTGGGGCTGCGGCTGGCGCAGATCCAGGAGCAGGATCAGCTGATCGACGCCGCCCTGGTCTCGCGTTTGCTGGAAGATGCGGCCCGGAGCACGGGGTGCGAGTCTTTTGGCCTGCAGATGGCGCAGTTTCGCCAGCCCTCCAATTTTGGCGTGCTCAGCTTGTTGCTGTTGCACCAGCCTACCTTGCGCCATGTGCTGACCACGCTGATCGCGCACGTGCACCAGCTCAATGAGGCGCTGGTGATCCACATGGAGGAGACGGGCGGGGTGGTGATCCTGCGCGAGGATTTCGTGACCCCCCTGCACATGCGCCAGCCCATCGAGCTGGCGATTGGCGTGCTGTTTCGCATGTGCGAGGTACTGCTGGGCGAGCGCTGGCGGCCTCTGAGCGTGTGCTTCAGCCATTCAGCGCCGGTCGATGCGAGCGTACATCGCCGGCTGTTTCGCTGCCGCGTCGAGTTCGATGCCGAGTTCAACGGCATCGTGTGCCGGGCGGCCGACCTCGATGAGCCCAACCCCCTTTCCGACCCAGTGCTGGTGCGCTACGCGAAAACGGTGGTCGATACGGCGCCGATGGGGCGCGAGGCCACCATCGGACAGCAGGCGCGCAAGGCCATCTACCTCATGCTGCCCCTGGGCAATGCCACCTGCGCCAGCGTCGCCCAGGCGCTGGGGCGCAGCGTGCGAACCCTGCAGCGCGAGCTCGACGGCGAGGGCCTGAGCTTCACCGACCTGCTGGGCCAAGTGCGCTACGACCTTGCGCGGCGCTACGTGGGTAACCCGCGCTACAGCGTCGGGGAGATTGCCGTCATGCTCGGCTACAGCAGCCACAGCGCATTCACGCGCTGGTTCACTGCGCGCTTTGGCTGCGCCCCGGAGGTCTGGCGCAGCCGACTGCCCGGCCTAGTCCCGCCCCGCGCGCCGCAGAGCGCCTCCGATGCGGCGGAGCACTGAAGTGCTCGCTCCATGGCGTGCTGTGCGACAGCGGCTACGTGGGCCAGCCTTTCGCGCAAGGCGTGCAAGAGATTTTGGGCGAGCACGTCACGGTGCAGATCGCCAAGCGAAGCGAACTGCACACGTTCAAGGTCATGCCCAAGCGCTGGGTCGTCGAACGTAGCTTTGCGTGGTTGGAGAAAAACAGGTGGCTGTGGAAGAACTGCAGGCGGCTCTCAACACCAGCTTGCAGTTTGTCCACTTGGCATTCCTGGCTCTCTTGCTCAAAAGATTATGAACAGGTTCTTATAGGGTCAACTGGCGCATCGCGTCGCCCTGCGGCAGCTTGAAGCCGCTGACCACCGCGGCAAGCTCGTGCGCCTGCTGCTGCAGCGACTGCGCCGCCGCTGTGGCCTGCTCGACCAGCGCGGCGTTCTGCTGCGTCGTCTGGTCCATCTGAGAGATTGCCGTGCCCACCTCGGCAATGCCGGTGCTCTGCTCCTGGCTGGCGCTGCTGATTTCGTTGACGACGGCGCTGACGTTGCGAATGCCCTGCTCGACCTGCTCCATCATCGCGCCGGCCTGCTGCACCAGGCGGCTGCCGGCGCTGACCTGCGCGACCGAGTCGTCGATCAGCGCCTTGATCTCCTTGGCCGCGCTGGCGCTGCGCTGCGCCAGCGTGCGCACCTCGCTGGCGACGACCGCGAAGCCCCGGCCCTGCTCGCCGGCGCGCGCGGCCTCCACCGCCGCGTTCAGCGCGAGGATGTTGGTCTGGAACGCGATCGAGTCGATCACCTGGATGATGTCGACGATCTTGCGCGACGCCGACTCGATGCCGCCCATGGTCTGCACCACCTGCTGCACCACGGCCGCCTCCTCGCCCGAGACGCGCGAGGCGCTGTGCGCCAGCTCGTTGGCCTGGCGTGCATTGGCCGCGTTCTGCTGCACCGTGGCGGTGAGCTGCTCCATCGCTGCTGCGGTCTCTTCCAGCGAGCTTGCCTGCTGCTCGGTGCGCACCGACAGGTCGTGGTTGCCGGTGGCGATCTCGCTGGTGGCCACGCGCACCGACTCGGACGCCTCGCGGATGCGCAGCAGCACGCCGGCGATCTTGTCGGCAAACAGGTTGAACGCCTGGCTGATCTGCGAGAGTTCGTCGCGGCCGCTGGCGTCCATGCGCCGCGTCAGGTCGCCCTCGCCGCTGGCGATGTCGGACAGCGCGTCGCGCACCAGCGTGAGGCGGCGCAGCTGCTGACGCACCACCGCGGCCATGACCAGCGCGGCCAGCACGACGATGGCCAGCGTGCCCGCGGCCGCAGCCTGGCCCAGGCGGGTGAGGGCGGCCAGCGCGTCGGCCTGGTCGGCGGCCACGGCCAGAACCCAGGGCGTGCCCTGCACCGGGGCCGCATACAGCAGCTGCGGCCGGCCGTCGATGTTGACGAGGGCGTGCGTGTTCTGGCCTCCGAGCCGCTGCAGCAGCTCGGGGCTGAGTGCCTTGTCCAGCTCGCTGACCGGCTTGAGCGTGAGCGCCTCGTCGGCGTGCGCCAGGATGTTGCCGCTCGCGCCGTCGAGCAGGAAGGCAAAGCTCTTGTCCGTCGCCTGGATACTGGTGACTTTCTTCACGACGGTGGACAGCTCGACGTCCGATGCGACGACGGCCACGGTCTTGCCGCCCTCGATGACCGGCTCGATCAGGCTGACCACCAGGCGACCGGTGGCCGAGTCGGCATAGACCGGCGTGATGCCCGGCTTGCCCTCGGCCGCTGCCTGCTTGTACCAGCCGCGCTGGGTGCCGTCGTAGCCCTCGGGGCGCGGCTTGGTGAAGCCGTGGCTCTTGTCGGCGCGCACGAAGTAGGCCAGATCCAGCCCCGCCAGCTCGGCCGCCTGCAGCAACGGCAGCGGATCGTCCTGGCCCAGCGCGACGCGAACCGAGTGCGTGATCTGTTGTTTGTCCTGCACCCACTGCGTCAGCTCGTCGGCGTATTGGTGGGTCAGGCTGCCGATGCGCGCGTCGAGCTCGTGCTGCATGTCCGAGCGCACCATGGTGTAGACGAGCAGCGACAGCGCGACCAGCGCCAGCGCGGCAATGGCAACGCTGACGCCGATGAGGCGGGCGCGAAGGGTGTGGAACATCACCTGGTCTCCGATCGATTGTGTGCCAATGTGGCAAATGTTTCACAATGTTATACAACAACGCCCCGGGTGTTCCGGAGAACAACGGGGTTTGCGGTGGGTATTTGCACGTGCCGTGTTGCGCGGACGGCACGCGCGGCGCGGCCGGTTTGGGTGCACGGGCCGCGGCGGCTCGCGTATGCTTGGCGCGCCTATGAATGCATTGACACTTTTCTTGCCCTGCGCCGGTGGCGTCGAGGGCTTTCTGGCCGACGAGGCGCACGCCATCACTGGCCTGTCCGGCCACGACCTGATGGTCGGGCGCGGCGGCGTGCTCTTGAACGCCAGCTGGCGCCAGGCGCTGCAGCTCAATCTGCACAGCCGCCTGGCGCAGCGCGTGCTGGTGCAGCTCGCCGAGCAGCCTTACCGCCACGAGGACGACATCTACGCGCTGGCCGCGGCCGTTGCCTGGGAGATCTGGTTCACGCCGCGCCAGAGCTTCAAGATCGACGTCACGGCGCAGCACAGCCCGCTCCAAAGCCTCAACTTCGCGGCGCTGCGCGTCAAGGACGCGGTGGCCGACCGCTTCCGCGCCAAGGCCGGCGTGCGCCCCGACGTCGAGACCCGCTGGCCCGATGTGCGCATTCACCTGCATCTGACCGCGTCCACCGCCACGCTGTCCATCGACACCTCGGGCGAGCCGCTGTTCAAGCGCGGCTGGCGCGAGGACAAGGGCGACGCGCCGCTCAAGGAGACGCTGGCCGCGGCGATGATTGCCGCCTGCGGCTGGGATCCGCACGGGGGCGCCCCCCTGCCGCTGTACGACCCCTGCTGCGGCAGCGGCACGCTGGCCATCGAGGCCGCGCAGATCGCCTGCCGCATTGCGCCGGGCAGCCTGCGGCGCTTCGGTTTCGAGAAGCTGCTGCCGTTCCAGCCCCATGTCTGGAGCGCGCTGAAGGACGAGGCCGAGCAGGGCGTCTGCGCGCCGGCGGCGCCGGTGTTCGGCAGCGACATTGCCCACCGCATGGTCGACTTTGCCCAGCGCAACGCCGAGCGCGCAGGCGTCGCCCACGCGCTGCAGCTGCGCGGCGGCGACGCGCTGCAGCGCATGCCGCCGAGCCCGCAGCCGGGCGTGCTGCTGCTCAACCCGCCGTATGGCGAGCGCATTGCCGCCGCCGGCAGCAGCGGGCGCAGCGCGCGCGAGCGCATGGACGCGGTGCAGCGCACTGGCCGCGAGAGCGCGCAGACCGAGGACGGCGGCGACTTCTTCGTGCAGCTGGCCGCGCACTGGAAGCGCCACTACAGCGGCTGGCAGGCCTGGATGCTCACGCCCGACCAGCAGCTGCCGGGCAAGATGCGGCTGAAGGCCTCGCGGCGCGTGCCGCTGTTCAACGGCCCCATCGAATGCCGGCTGCTGCGCTTCGACCTGGTTGCCGGGTCGATGCGCACGCGCACGCTTGCATCGGCCGACGCGCCCCAGGCGCCGGGCATCCCCGACGGCGATGCGCGCTGAGCTGCAGTGGCCGGCGCAGGCCGCGCCGCGCCCAGTCGTTATCGACACCAACATCGCGCTCGACCTGCTGGTGTTTGCCGACCCGGCCTGCGCCGCGCTGCTCCAGCTGCTGGCCGGTGAAAGACTGCACTGGATTGCCACCCAGGCCATGCACGATGAGCTGGCCAGCGTGCTGCGCTACCCCCAGCTGCAGCCCTGGCTGCGGCGCCACGCGCTGATGGATGCCCAGGTGCTGCAGGCCTGGCGCGCACGGGTAGAGCTGCTGCCCGGCGCGCCGCCCGCGCCCATGCGCTGCAAGGACGGCGACGACCAGAAATTCATCGACCTGGCCGTCGCCCACCAGGCGGCGCTGCTGTCCAAGGACAAGGCGGTGCTGCGCTTGAGAAACCGGCTGCGCACCGCGGGCGTCGCGACGGGAAGCCAGCTGGTGCTGCTCCAGGCTACGTAGCTGGCCCCAGCAGCAGGTCGTGCGCCGCGCGCAGGCGCTGCGTGTCGCGGCCCCAGCGGCGGTCGGCCGGCAGGTGGCGCAGCCAGCGCAGTCGCGTCAGCGTCTGCGCCAGCGCCGCGTCAAAATCCGGCCCGCGCAGCGGCTGTGCCAGCCACTGGCGCCACAGCGCGCGCGCGCCGGCAAATGCCCGCGCCTCGTGCAGATACAGCGCGGTGGAATGCACATAGGCCAGCGCGTCGCGCAACTGGCACAGCGCCAGCGGCAGCGCGGCGGCCGGGTCGTCCTCGAAGTCGATGCAGGCCAGCATCCCGTCGGGGCAGCACACCATGTTGCGGGCAAACGCCTGGCTCAGGCACTGACCACGGCCATGCACCGCGTCCAGCAGCTGCAGGCCGCGCTGCCACTGTGCGAGAACTGCTTGCGCGCCCTCGCCGATGGCCTGCTCGATCACGTCGGCCAGCGTCGGCGTACCCTGGCCATCGGGCGCCAGGTGACGCATTGCAAACCCCTGCTCGCACGCCGCCAGTACTGTGGGCACGCGCAGGCCCGCGTCGTGCAATTGACGCAGGCGCCGCACCTCGATGGCAATCGCGGCGGTGCCGCCCAGGTTGGGCACCGGGCGCAGCACCGGCAGGCGCAGCACGCGGGCCAGCGCCCCCAGCGCGCGGTAGGGCGCCATGCCGTGGCGCGGCCCGGCGCGCTTGATCCACAGCTGCTCGCCCGCCAGGTGGTAGGGCGCGATATTGGCCTGCTGCAGCGGCAGCTGCTGCGCCAGAAACAGGGCGTAGTCGGGCACCGTGGTGGGGTGGTCGTGCATGGAGGCCGAGTATCACCCAGGCGCTACACTGGATCGCCATAAAACATGTGCCCGGCCGGCGCTGCGCTGGCGCCGGCCTTTCCCTCTTTTTTCAGGATTTCCTCCCATGACGGACTCCTCCACCGCCCCGGCCCTGGGCGACGCCGAGCTCGACGAGCTCGAAAACATCCTCAACGATTTGCACGAGCGCGACGAAGACACGCCGCAGTGGGAATTCTGCGACGGCTTCCTGACCGCGCTGGCCTGCACGCGCCGTCCGGTAGCCACGCATGAGTGGCTGACGCTGCTGGTGGGAGACGGCGCGCCGTTGGTGCCCGCCGACGACGCCGATCTGCCGCTGGTCGCGCCGTTCGCCGACCTGGCGCAGCAGCGGCGCTTCGTGCAGCTGTGCATGCAGCGCATGGCGCAGGTGCGCGAGCAACTCGACGGCCCGGCCGAGCACCTGGACGACGAGCAGGCCTTTCACCCCGAGGTGATCGACATGCGCACGCTGGCCGCGCGCCTGCCCGAGGCCGAGCGCAAGGACATCGAGGGCGAGCCGATCCCGTCGCTGGGCCAGCTGTGGGCGCTGGGTTTCATCTGCGCGGTAGAGGACTTCGAGGACGACTGGCAACCACCGCGCGACCGCGAGCAGGCCGGCTGGCTGGACGACGCGCTGGGCCTGGTCGAGGCACTGGTCGACGACGACGAGGGCGAGCCGGTGGCCAACCTCTACGACGAGGAGCCGCCGCACGGCATCAGCGCCCAGAGGCTGGATGCGTTTGGCGAGGCGATCTGGGCGGTGTATGACCTGCGCGAGCTGTGGCGCAGCCTGGGCCCGCGCGTCGACCCGATCTACAAAGATGCCAAGCCCGGGCGCAACGACCCCTGCCCGTGCGGCAGCGGCAAGAAATACAAGAAGTGCTGCGGGGCGTGATCTGGTGATCTGAACCGGGTGTGGCCTACAGCAGCGCCACCAGCCGCTCCAGCGCGCAGTGCAGCGTGGCCTGGCGCACCGCGGCGCGGTCGCCGGCGAAGTGCTGCAGCAGGCTGTGCGTGCGCCCGTCCACATGCCAGGCCAGCCAGACGGTGCCGACGGGTTTGCCGGGCGTGCCGCCGCTGGGCCCGGCAATGCCGGTGACTGCCACGGCCGCCTGCGCTGCGCTGTGCCGCAGCGCGCCTTCGGCCATTGCGCGGGCGACGGGCTCGCTCACCGCGCCATGCGTGTCGATAAGCGCGGCGGGAACGTCCAGCAGCTCGGACTTGGCGGCGTTGGAGTAGGTGACGAAGCCGCGCTCGAACCACTGGCTGGAGCCGGCCAGCTCGGTGCAGGCGGCGGCAATCATTCCGCCGGTGCAGCTCTCGGCGGTGGCCAGCATCTGGCCGCGTGCCAGCAGGCGGCTTGCCAGATTCTCCAGCAGTGGTTGAAGCTGCGCTCCGTCCGGGTGGTTCGTGGCCTGGCTCATGTGTTCACCCTCCAAAAAACCGCCACAGCGCAAACACCAGCAGCGTGCACCCGGCGGCGACCAGGTCGTCGAGCATGATGCCCAGGCCGCCCTTCCAGCCAAAGCCCTTGAACAGCCCGTCGGCCCAGGCCACCGGCCCGGGCTTGGCGGCGTCGAAGTAGCGAAACAGCGCGAACGCGACGAGCTGGGCCAGCCAGCCTGCGGGGGCGATCAGCCACAGGATGAGCCAGATCGCGGCGATCTCGTCCCAGACGATGTGACCCGGGTCGGCCACGCCCATGTCGCGCGCGGTGACTGTGCAGGCCCACCAGCCCAGCGGCAGCGACAGCGCGACGACCAGGCCCAGCTGCGCCGGCGTGAACCACAGTTGCAGCATGACAAAGGCCAGCCACCCCCACAGCGTGCCAAAGGTGCCAGGTGCTACGCGTGGCAGACCGCTGCCAAAGCCCAGCGCAATGCAGTGCGCCGGGTGGGCCAGCATGAAGCGGCGCAGGTCGCGGGGTGTGAAGACGGTGGCGGGCATGGCGGCGGGCTTCTGAAATCAGCGCTGCTCCTGCAGCATCAGGTCGCGCGCGTAGCGCAGCTGGTGGCGGGCGCTGAATTGCGCGCTGGCGCCGGCGGCCAGCTCCTGTGTCCAGGCGATGGTGCCGGCGCGCTCGTTCCAGGCGGTGTCGGCAGGGGCGGGCTCGTACTGCGACTGCACGCGAATCTTGGCGTTGCGCGAGACGGGCGCCGCGTCCAGCACCTGCAGCTGCACCGCGCGCGCGTGGTGGTTGTCCACGCGCCAGCTGCGCTCGATGGTGCGCTCCACGCCCGAGTCGGTCAGGCCGGTGGCGGCGCTGAAGCTGCGCTCGGGCGCGGTGCTGACCTGCACGCGCTCGTCCCGGCCGAACGACAGGCCCTGGCGCCACAGCGCGGCATTGCCGGGGTCGAGCCGCCCCTGGCCGGCGTAGGCGCCGTCGCGGTACAGCGCCACCGGGCCGGCCGGCCACACACCCTCAAGTTGCGGCAGTTGCGCGACCAGGTAGGCGCTGGCGTCCAGCATCGGCGTGGTGCGCACCAGCAGCTGGGCCTGCAGCGGCTCGCTGGCCAGCGTCAGCGTCAGGCGCTCGCCGCCGACAGGCACGCTCACGCGCTGGCTGATACGAAACGTCGTTGCCAGCGCCCCCATGTCCTGCTGCACGCCGGGCGGGGCGTCGTCGGCAGCGGTCTCGCGCATCGCCATGGCCATCGGCGCCGGCGCGGCGGCGACCATTGCGCGCTTGGCGACAGCCTCGGGCGGCGGCTCGGGCCGCTCGTCCAGCGTCCAGGGGCGCGGCAGCGGCCCTTGCGTTGCGCGCAGCGGCTGGCCGGTCGACAGCGTCAGCTGCACGTCCTGCCAGTCTTCGCCGGTGTTTTGCGCGACCAGCGCCAGGCGTTGCAACTGCAGCCGGCCGCTGTCGCTGTCCAGCAGCGCGCGGTAGCTGGGCGACCAACTGGGCCCGCGCACCTGGTAGGACAGGCGCAGCTGCGTGGCCTGCGGCGCGGCCAGCGTCACTGTGACGGTGCTCACCCGGTCGCCGCCAGGCGCGCCCGGCTGCTCCAGCGCCTTGCGCTGCAGTTGCAGTGCTTGCTGGCGCTGCTGCGCGCGGTGCAGCTGCACCAGCTGGTCGAGCGCGGTGCGCTGCAGCGTGGTGCTGGTGGCTGCAATCGGCGCGGCCGTCGCACCGGTCTTGGGCGCGGCGCCGGCCGGTGCAGGGGCGGGCGCAATGCCGCCATTGGCCACGGTGTGCAGATAGGTCTGCGCCAGCTGCAGCGCGTCGATTTCGGCGCCGACGGCGGCCAGCTGCTCGTCCAGTGCGTCCAGCCGCGCCTGCTGGGCGCTGGCGCAGCCGCTGGCCAGCGCACGCTCGCTCTCGCGCACGCGGATGTCGCCGACCACGGTTGCCGCGGTGTCGGCCGCGACCTGCAGGCTGCGCGCGTCCAGCCCGGCGGGCAGGCAGTCGAACACGGCCTGCGTGCTGCCGGCGGCCAGGCTTTGCACGCGCTCGACGGTGGCGCTGCCCGGGTAGAGCGTCACGGCGCTGATGCGCGCGCCCTGGGCGGCGCAGGCGCCGGCGGCAGAGGCCAGCAGCGCGCCGGCAAGCCAGGGAGCGCGGGTGTAGGCAGGGGAGAGGCGGAGCGCAAATTTCATGGCATGTAGTGTGCACCAGCAGATGGGGCGCGGCCGTCTGCCCGTCGCGGCGCGCTCACTTCATCGCCGCCTGCAGCCACTGGGCAAAGGCGGCGCATTCCCAGCGCTCCATTGCGCCGCCGTGCCAGCACAGATAGTGGGCGTAGGGGCTGGGCACGGCCAGGTCGAACAGGCGCACCAGCGTGCCCTGGTCCAGCCAGGGCGCGGCCAGCTTCAGGCGCACCGGCGCCACACCCATGCCGGCCGCGGCGGCGTCGCACATCAGGCCGACGTCGTTGAACTGCGAGCCTTCGCTGGGCTCGGCCCAGTCCAGGCCGGCGGCGGCAAACCAGGTGCGCCAGGGCTCCAGCGGGCTGCGCAAGAGCGTCAGGCCTTCCAGGCTGTCGGGGCGCTCGAACGGGCCGTGCTCGCGCACGAAGGCGGGCGAGGCCAGCGGCGTCAGCGTGTCGCGCGCAAGCTCTACGTGTTCCATGTCGGCGTAGTGGCCCGGGCCGTAGCGCACGACCAGGTCGGCGTCCTCGGCGACGACGTCCAGCAGCGGGATGGAGACATGCAGCGCTAGGTCGATCTCGGGGTAGGCCTCGGTGAACTGGCGCAGCCGCGGGATCAGGATGGCGCGCGCAAACGTCGGCGTGACCGCGATCTTCAGGCGCTTGCGCCCGGGCGCTGCTCCGGCGCCGGGCAGGCGCAGCAGCGCCGACAGCCCTTCGCGCACCTGCGCCAGGTAGTTGCTGCCCTCGGTGGTCAGCGAAAAGTCGCTGCGCCCGAACAGCCGCGTGCCCAGCATCTGCTCGAGCTGCTTGACGCGGTGGCTGACGGCGCTGGGCGTCACGCACAGCTCGTCGGCCGTCTGCGTGACGTTGCGCAGCCGTGCCAGCGCCTCGAAGGTGATCAGGCACTGGATCGGGGGGATGCGCCGCAGGCCGGCGCCGTCGAGCAGGGCCATGGTGCGCACTCGCCTCTTATCGAAAGACGACGGTCTTGTGGCCGTTGAGCAGCACGCGGTGCTCGCTGTGCCACTTGACGGCGCGCGCCAGCACCTGGCTCTCGGTGTCTCTGCCGCGCGCGGCCAGGTCGTCGACGGTGTCGGTGTGGTCGGCGCGCGCCACGTCCTGCTCGATGATCGGGCCCTCGTCGAGCTGGGCGGTCACGTAGTGGGCGGTGGCGCCGATCAGTTTCACGCCGCGGTCGTGCGCCTGGTAATAGGGCTTGGCGCCCTTGAAGCTGGGCAGAAAGCTGTGGTGGATGTTGATTGCCCGCCCGGCCAGCTGGGTGCACAGGTTGTCCGACAGCACCTGCATGTAGCGTGCCAGCACGATCAGCTCGGCGCCCTCGGACTCGATGACCTCCAGCTGGCGCGCCTCGGCCTGCGCCTTGGTCGCGGCCGTGACCGGGATGTGGTGAAACGGGATGTCGTAGCTGGCCGCCAGCTGGTAGAAGTCGCGGTGGTTGCTGATGATGGCGCGCACGTCGATGGGCAGCAGCCCGCTTTTTACGCGAAACAGCAGGTCGTTGAGGCAGTGGCCCTGGCGGCTGACCAGGATGACGGTCTTCATGGCCTCGGCGCGCGCGTGCAGGCTCCAGCGCATCGCAAACGGCTCGGCAAACTGGGCCAGGTCGGCGCGCAGGCTGGTCGCGTCGTGGGCGCCGCAGGCAAACTGCACGCGCATGAAGAACAGGCCGGTGACCGGGTCGTTGTATTGGGCGGCTTCCTCGATGTTGCCGCCGTGTTCGAGCAGAAAGCCCGAGACGCCGTGCACCAGGCCCAGGCGGTCCGGGCACGAGAGGGTCAAAATGTACGAAGGGTTCATGGTGGGGCCGATTGTCGCAGCTTGGGCCGACCCTGAAGATCACCCGAGATGTGCGCGCAAACACTACCGGTAGTCTAAAATCCGTCCTGGAAACTACGAATGTAGCGACAATCCAACGCGGCTCTTGCAAATTGCGACAAGAGCGCGAGACCCGCATGGCTGCGGCTTGCGCTGCTACAGCAGCGCAAGCACGGCGCCGTCGGGCGACGTTTTTTGAAATTCTGGATGCGCACGAAGCGCGCCGGCCGTGTACAAAGACGGCTGCCGAGCCCCGTGCACATCCCCCATCACATTCTCTTTGGAGCCCCGTGCCATGCACCGTGAAACCACCGATCTCGCCCCCAACCTGGCCGCCCAGCCGATCAGCCTGGACGTGGTGCAGGAGAAATACCTCAAGCCTGGCGAGACCAACGTGGAACAACTGTACGAACGCGTGGCGCGGGCGCTGGCCTCGGTCGAGCGCGAGGACATCCGCGAAGCCATGCAGGCGCGCTTTCTGGCCAACCTGCGCGCGGGCGCGATTGGCGCCGGGCGCATCATGAGCGCCGCCGGCACCGACATCCAGGCCACGCTGATCAACTGCTTCGTGCAGCCCGTGGGCGACTGCATCCAGGGCGTGGACGACGCCGGCTACCCCGGCATCTACGAGGCGCTGCGCGAAGCCGCCGAGACCATGCGCCGCGGCGGCGGCGTGGGCTACGACTTCTCGCGCATCCGCCCGCGCGGCGCGCGCGTCAAGGGCACGGCGTCGATGGCCTCGGGCCCGTGCAGCTACATCAACGTGTTCGACCAGTCGTGCTCCACCGTGGAGAGCGCCGGCGCGCGCCGCGGCGCGCAAATGGGCGTGCTGCGCATCGACCACCCGGACGTGCTGGACTTCATCACCGCCAAGCGCACGCCCGGGCGCTGGAACAACTTCAACGTCTCGGTCGGCGTGCCCGACGCCTTCATGGACGCTGTCGAGAAAGATGGCGACTGGGAGCTGGTGCACGGCGCAGAGCCCGGCGCCGAGCTGCTCAAGGGCGGCGCCCGCCAGCGCGCCGACGGCCAGTGGATCTACCGCACGCTGCGCGCGCGCGAGCTGTGGGACACCATCATGAAGTCGGCCTACGACTTCGCCGAGCCCGGCATCCTGTTCCTCGACCAGATCAACGACGACAACAACCTGCGCTACATCGAGACCATCCAGGCGACCAACCCCTGCGGCGAGCAGCCGCTGCCGCCCTACGGCTGCTGCGACCTGGGCCCGGTCATCCTGACGCGCTTCGTGCGCAACCCCTTCGGCTTTGCCGGCCCGGCGGCCTTCGACTTCGAGGCCTTCGAGCAGGTGGTGGCCACCCAGGTGCGCGCGTTGGACAACGTGCTGGACGTCACCTTCTGGCCGCTGGAGCAGCAGCGCGCCGAGTCGGCCGCCAAGCGCCGCATTGGCGTGGGCTTTACCGGCATGGGCAACACGCTGGCCATGCTGGGCCTGCGCTACGACCGCCAGCAGGGGCGCGACATGGCGGTCAAGATCGCCGACGCGATGCGCTGCGCCGCCTACCGCGCGTCGATCGAGCTGGCCAAGGAAAAGGGCGCTTTCCCCAAGTTCGACGCCGCCGGCTACCTGGCCGAAGGCACGTTCGCCAGCCGCCTGCCCGAGGACATCAAGAAGCAGATCAGGAAGCACGGCATCCGCAACAGCCACCTGCTGTCGATCGCGCCCACCGGCACCGTGAGCCTGGCGTTTGCCGACAACGCCTCCAACGGTATCGAGCCGCCGTTCTCCTGGACCTACACGCGCAGGAAGCGCGAGGCCGACGGCAGCAAGAGCGAGTACGTGGTCGAGGATCACGCCTGGCGCCTGTACAAGACGCTGGGCGGCGACGTGAACAAGCTGCCCGAGTACTTCGTCAGCGCCATGGACATGGCCGCCGCCGACCACGTGGCGATGATGGAAGCGGTGCAGCCCTATGTGGACACGGCCATCTCCAAGACCGTCAACGTGCCCGAGGACTACCCCTACGACGACTTCAAGAACCTGTACATGCAGGCCTGGCACTCGGGCCTCAAGGGTCTGGCCACCTACCGTCCCAACAGCATCCTGGGCGCGGTGCTGGAAGTACCCGCCACCACCGAGGCCAAGCCCGCTACCCAGGCAGAACCCACGCCCGAGCCCGCCGCGCCGGTCGACCTGCAGCGCGTCGTGATCGAGAGCCGGCCCAAGGGCGGGCTGGACGCGGTGGCCGAGAAGATCGAGTACTGGACGCAGGAAGGCCAGAAGCGCCTGTACCTGATCGTCTCCTTCCTGCCGGTGTCCGACGGCCACGGCAAGACCGTGGATCGCGCCATCGAGTTCTTCATGCCCGTGGGCCAGAGCAGCGAGTCGCAGCAGTGGATCACGTCCAGCATGCGCCTCTTGTCGCTGGCCGCGCGCGGCGGCTTTCTTGAGCGCGCGCTGTCCGACATGCGCAAGGTCGCCTGGGATCGCGGCCCGGTGCGCCTGGGCACCTTCGAGCGCGCCGACGGCACGCACGTGCCGCTGTGGCACGACTCGGAAGTGGCGGCCATCGCCTACGCCGTCCAGACCATTCTGGCGCGGCGCGCGCATGTGCCTCAGCAGCAGGTGCTGCCGCTCGATGAGCCCGAAGTGCCCGTCGGCCTGCCGCCCACCATGGCAGGCAAGAAGTGCAACGAATGCGGCGCCCACGCCGTGATCCGCAAGGACGGCTGCGACTACTGCACCCAGTGCGGGGCGATTGGCAGCTGCGGCTGAGCGGGCCATGGCGCATGGCCTCCCTATCGGGGGCCATGCTTTTTCGCACTGCGCAAGCCGCGTGCCTACACTGACGCCCATGCGCAAAAAGCCAACGCTGTCGACCAAACTGCTGGCCATGGGCACGGCGTTCTTGCTCGTCGCGCTGGCGTCTATCGGCTTCACGCTGTGGGTGACCTGGCAGCTCGAAGGCGGCGCGGCCGCGGTGAACGAGGCCGGGCGGCTGCGCATGAATATGTTGCGCATGATTCTGGCGCAGCAAAACGAGTCGCACGAGCGCTTCATGCAGCTGGAAAAGCGCTTTGACGACGGGTTGGAGCTGCTGCGCACGGGGGATCCGGCGCGGCCGCTGTTCGTGCCCTGGAGCGAAGAGACCCGCGCGCGCTACGAGCATTTGCGCGAAGAGTGGGAGACGATCCGGCGCGAGTGGAGCGCGCCGCAGCCACCCAGCAGCGCCGAGGCGGTGGCACGCGGCGACGCCTATGTCGGCGAGATCGACGACTTCGTCGGCGCCATCGAGGTGCAGATCATGCGCTGGACCGCCGGGCTGCACCTGTTCCAGCTGTTCCTGGTCGGGCTGACGATTGCCGCGGCGGTGGCCTTCATGGCGCTGAGCTACTGGCTGGTGCTGCACCCGGTCACGCGGCTGCAGCAGGCGCTGGCGGCAATGCGCCGCGGCGAGCTGGGCACGCGCATGGCGGTCGAGACCGACGACGAGTTCGGCCAGCTGACGGCCGGCTTCAACCTGATGGCGCACGCGCTGCAGGCGTCGCACCAGGATCTGGAGCGCAAGGTGCACGAGAAGACCGCCAGCGTCGAGGAGCACAACCAGCGGCTGGCGGCGCTGTATGCGGTCAGCGCGTTGAGCGCGCAGGCCGACGACCTGCAAGCGCTGGCCCAGGGTTTTGCGCGCCAGGTGCGCGGCGTGGCCGGGGCCGATGCGGTGATGGTGCGCTGGCTGGGCGAGGAGGGCGAGCGCTACCTGCTGCTGGCCAGCGACGGCCTGCCGCAGCGCATGGCCGAGCATGAGCGCTGCCTGGAGGCGGGCAGCTGCGCCTGCGGGCCGCAGCCCAGCCATGCGCGCCTGCGCATCATCCCCATCCAGGTAGAGGCTGCGCCGGGCGGCGTGCTGCAGCGCCCTTGCGAACGCGAAGGGTTTGAGACCGTGGTGAGCGTGCCGGTGCGCGCGCACCAGCGTCTGCTGGGCGAGATCACGCTGCTGTACCGCGGCCCGCGCGTCCTGGCCGGCGAGACGCGCGAGCTGCTGGAGACCATGGCGCATCACCTGGCCAGCGCGATGGAGGGGCTGCGCGCCAGCGCGCTCGAGCGCGAGGCGGCAGTGGCGCAGGAGCGCGCGCTGATCGCGCGCGAGCTGCACGACTCGATCGCGCAGTCGCTGGCCTTCCTGAAGATCCAGACCCAGCTGCTGAAGGGCGCCATCGCCAAGGGGCAGGGCGATGTGCGCGACCGCAGCCTGGCCGAGCTGGAGGTGGGTGTGCGCGAGTGCTATGCCGACGTGCGCGAGCTGCTGGTGCACTTTCGTACGCGCACGCAGGACGAGGACATCGAGGCGGCGCTGCGCGCGACGCTCTCCAAGTTCGAGTACCAAAGCGGGCTGCAGGCCGAGCTGGCCATGCATGGCCAAGGCCTGCCGCTGGCGCCCGACGTGCAGATCCAGGTGCTGCACATCGTGCAGGAGGCGTTGTCCAACGTGCGCAAGCACGCTGGCGCGCGGCGCGTGCGGCTCACCGTGCAGCGCCACCCGCACTGGCGCTTCGAGGTGCACGACGACGGCCAGGGATTCGATCCGCAGGCGGTGCCACCCGACTCGCTGCACGTGGGCCTGGGCATCATGCAAGAGCGCGCCGAGCGCATTGGCGCACGCCTGGCGCTGGACTCCGCCGCCGGCGCCGGGACGACCGTCGTGCTGGATCTTCCGGCGGCGGCCGATGCGGGCGCATCGCCTGCGGGAATACCGCCCGCGGCTACCATCGGCGCACGATGACCTCGCCCATCACCCTGTTCCTGGTCGACGACCACATGCTGATACGCCGCGGCCTGGTGGCGCTGCTGGGGCAATACGATGACCTGCACGTCGTTGGCGAGGCGGGCGACGCCAGCCAGGCGCTGCGCCTGTTGCCTGCGCTGCGCCCCGACGTCATCCTGCTGGACAACCACCTGCCTGGCGTGCGCGGCGTCGACGCGATCGGCGGTCTGCGCGAGGCCTCGCCCGCCAGCCGCATCGTGATGCTGACGGTGAGCGAGGACGGCGACGACCTGGCCAGCGCGCTGCGCCAGGGCGCGCAGGGCTATCTGCTCAAGACCATCGACGGCGACCTGCTCGCCGAGGCGGTGCGGCGCGCGGCGCGCGGCGAGCCGGTGGTCAGCCCCGAGATGATGGGCAAGCTGGTCAACGCCTTCCAGCAGCAGGGCGCGCCCGTGGCACCCGAGCCGCCCGCGGCGCAGGAGGATGCGTCGCCGCTGTCCCCGCGCGAAGAAGAGGTGCTGCGCGAGATCGCCCAGGGCGCGAGCAACAAGGAGATTGCCCGCCGCCTGGACATCGCCGAGACCACGGTCAAGCTCCACGTGCAGCACATCCTGCGCAAGCTCGGCCTGAGCTCGCGCGTGCAGGCGGCGGTGTATGCGTCCGATCGCCAGCGCGAGAATTGATTGATGGCTGGAGGCGCTTGCTGGGCAGGCGCCTGAGCCGGTTCTAGAAAAAGGCGTCCCATAGTTCTTTGGTAGTAGTGGCGCAGGCAGCGCACTACTCCTTCTGCCGTGCGCCAGCCATTCCACCGGGGTATGGGAAAACCCTGAGCCCTGCGCGACGATGCAGCCATACCGCAAAAGAGGAAATTTTGTATGGCAAGCGCGTCGCACCCCGCGGCAGAAGATCCCCGCCGCTCCCGCCAGGCCTGGTCGGTGCTGATCGTCAGCACCCTGGCGTTTACCGTCTGCTTCATGGTCTGGATGATGTTCGGCGTCATCGGCATCCCGGTCAAGAAGATGCTCGACCTGAACGCCACCGAGTTCGGCCTGCTCACCGCCATGCCGGTGCTCACCGGCTCGCTGATCCGCGTGCCGCTGGGCATCTGGACCGACAAGTTCGGCGGCCGCATCGTGATGGCACTGCTGATGGCAGTCACCGTGCCGGCCATCTGGCTGATGGCCTACGCCACCCAGTACTGGCATTTCCTGGTCATCGGCCTGTTCGTGGGTCTTGCCGGCGGCTCGTTCTCGGTCGGCACGCCCTACGTGGCGCGCTGGTTCCCCAAGCAGCGCCAGGGCATGGCCATGGGCGTGTACGGCGCCGGCAACTCGGGCGCGGCGGTGAACAAGTTCGTCGCCCCGGTGATTCTGGTGGCCTTCGGCTGGACCATGGTGCCGCAGGTGTACGCGGCCATCATGCTCGGCGCGCTGGTGCTGTTCTGGTGCTTCAGCCACACCGACCCCAGCCACCAGGTGGCGAGCAACGCCAAGTTCACCGATCAGCTCCAGGCGCTCAAGGATCCGCGCGTGCTCAAGTACTGCCAGTACTACAGCATCGTCTTCGGCGGCTACGTGGCGCTGGCGCTGTGGATGGTGCAGTACTACGTGGGCGAGTACGGCCTCGACATCCGCGTCGCCGCGCTGCTGGCGGCCTGCTTCTCGCTGCCCGGCGGCGTGCTGCGCGCCATCGGCGGCGTGCTCTCGGACAAGTACGGCGCGCACAGCGTCACCTGGTGGGTGATGTGGGTGTGCTGGATCTGCCTGTTCCTGCTGTCCTATCCGCAGACCGACTTCACCGTGCTGACCGTGGACGGCCCCAAGACCTTCCACATCGGCCTGAACGTGTACTGGTTCACCGCGCTGATGGCCGTGCTCGGCATCGCCATGGCGTTTGGCAAGGCCAGCGTGTTCAAGTACATCAGCGACGACTACCCCGGCAACATCGGCGCCATCAGCGGCATCGTGGGCCTGGCCGGCGGCATGGGCGGCTTCATCCTGCCGATCATGTTCGGCGCACTGATGGACTGGACCGGCATCCGCTCCAGCGCCTTCATGCTGCTGTACGGCGTGGTCTGGGTGTCGCTGATCTGGATGTACTTCACCGAGGTGCGCCGCACCGACGTGCTGCATCCGCAGTCTGCCTGACCTCTTCCTCCAACGACTGACGGAAACCTCCCATCATGTCCGCCACCACCCCTGCCCAAGGCCGCATCGGCCGCATGCTGACGCTCTGGACGCCCGAGGATCGGGCCTTCTGGGAGCGCGAAGGCGAGGCGATTGCCAAGCTCAACCTGTGGATCTCGGTGCCGGCGCTGTTCCTGGCCTTTGCCGTCTGGCAGGTCTGGAGCGTGGTCGCCGTCAACCTGCCGGCGCTCGGCTTCAAGTACTCGACCAACCAGCTGTTCTGGCTGGCGGCGGCGCCGGCGCTGTCGGGCGCGACGCTGCGCATCTTCTACTCCTTCATGGTGCCGGTGTTCGGCGGGCGGCGCTGGACGGCGCTGTCCACCGCCTCGCTGCTCATCCCCATGCTGGGCATCGGCATCTGCATCCAGGACAACACCACCGGCTACCCGACGATGCTGGTGCTGGCGCTGCTGTGCGGCCTGGGCGGGGGCAACTTCAGCTCCAGCATGGCCAATATCAGCTTCTTCTTCCCGAAGGAGCGCAAGGGCTCGGCGCTGGGCGTGAACGCCGGCCTGGGCAACCTGGGCGTGTCGGTGGTGCAGTTCCTGAGCCCGCTGGTGATCTCGCTGGGCATCTTCGGCATCTTCGGCGGCGACGCGCAGGTCATCATGAGGAACGGCGAGCCGCAGCATGTCTGGGCGCAGAACGCGGCCTTCATCTGGGTGCCATGGATTGCGATCACCGCCGTCATCGCCTGGTTCGGCATGCACGACATCGCCGACGCCCGCGCCAGCTTTGCCGCGCAGGCCGCGATCTTCCGCGCCAAGCACAACTGGATCATGTGCCTGCTCTACCTGGGCACGTTCGGCTCCTTCATCGGCTTTGCCGCGGGCTTTCCGCTTCTGATGAAGGCGCTGTTCCCCGGTATCAACCCGCTGGCCTACGCCTGGCTGGGGCCGCTGGTCGGCGCGCTCACGCGGCCGTTCGGCGGCTGGCTGGCCGACAAGATCGGCGGCGGCGTGGTCACCTTCTGGAACTTCATCGTGATGGCGCTGGCGGTGCTCGGCGTGCTGTACTTCCTGCCCAAGGGCGCGACCGGCTACGCATTGCCCTTTGGCCCGCAGGAGGGGAGCTTCACCGGCTTCTTCCTGATGTTCCTGGTGCTGTTTTGCACCACCGGCATCGGCAACGGCTCGACTTTCCGCATGATCCCGGTGATCTTCCTGACGGAAAAAATGCGCGCGCTGCGCGAAGACAGCGACGCAGCCCGCGCCCAGGCCATCAAGGACGGCAACACCGAGGGCGCAGCCGCCGTCGGCTTTGCCGGCGCGCTGGGCGCCTATGGCGGTTTCTTCATTCCCAAGAGCTACGGCAGCTCGATCGCCTCCACCGGCGGCCCCGAGTTTGCGCTGTGGATGTTCGTCGTCTTCTACCTGCTGTGCGTGGTGGTCACCTGGTGGTACTACGCGCGCAAGAACGCCGAGATGCCCTGCTGATGTCCCGCCCCTTTTCCCCGCCCCCGAGAACAATTTGAAGGAGTCTCCCGATGAGCCACTTTCTTGATCGACTGACCTACTTCGCGCAGCCGCGCGAAGAATTTTCCAACGGCCACGGCCAGACCAACGGCGAGGATCGCACCTGGGAAGACGCCTACCGCAACCGCTGGGCGCACGACAAGATCGTGCGCTCCACCCATGGCGTGAACTGCACCGGCTCGTGCTCGTGGAAGATTTACGTCAAGGGCGGCATCGTCACCTGGGAAACCCAGCAGACCGACTATCCGCGCACCCGTCCCGACCTGCCCAACCACGAGCCGCGCGGCTGCGCGCGTGGCGCCTCGTACAGCTGGTATTTGTATTCGGCCAGCCGTGTGAAGTACCCGATGGTGCGCGGGCGCCTGCTGAAGAGTTGGCGCGCCGCGCTGGCCGTGGCCAAGGGTCCGGTGGAGGCCTGGGCCGCCATCGTCGAGAACCAGGACGCGCGCCGCGAGTGGCAGAAGCAGCGCGGCCTGGGCGGCTTCGTGCGCAGCAGCTGGGACGAGGTCAACCAGATGATTGCCGCGGCCAACGTCTACACGATCAAGAAGCATGGGCCGGATCGCATCATCGGCTTCTCGCCGATCCCGGCCATGTCGATGATCTCGTACGCCGCAGGCAGCCGCTACCTGAACCTGATCGGCGGCGTGCCGATGAGCTTCTACGACTGGTACTGCGACCTGCCGCCGTCCAGCCCGCAGGTGTGGGGCGAGCAGACCGACGTGCCCGAGTCGGCCGACTGGTACAACTCTAACTTCATCATCGCCTGGGGCTCCAACGTGCCGCAGACGCGCACGCCGGACGCCCACTTCTTCACCGAGGTGCGCTACAAGGGCGCCAAGATCGTCTCGGTCACGCCCGACTATTCCGAGGTCGCCAAGCTGGCCGACCTGTGGATGCATCCCAAGCAGGGCACGGACGCGGCGGTGGCCATGGCCATGGGCCACGTGATCCTGAAAGAGTTCTATTTCGACAAGCGCTCGGCCTACTTCGACGACTACGCGCGCCGCTACACCGACCTGCCGCTGCTGGTGGTGCTCGAAGACAAGGTGCTGCCCGACGGCCGCACCGTCAAGGTGCCGGGCCGGTATGTGCGCGCCAGCGACTTTGACGGCAAGCTCGGCCAGGCCAACCACCCCGACTGGAAGACGGTGGCCTACGACGTCGACGGCAAGGTGGCGCTGCCCAACGGCTCCATCGGCTTTCGCTGGGGCAAGGAGGGCCGCCCGGACGAGGGGCTGTGGAACCTGGAGTCCAAGGAAGCCCAGGGCGGCAACGACGTCAAGCTCAAGCTGTCGGTCATGGAGGACGGCGACCAGACCTATGCAGTGACCGACGTCGCCTTCCCGTACTTTGGCGGCATCGAGACGCCCAGCTTCAACGCCAACGACCAGGGCGGAGACGTGGTGGTGCGCCGCGTGCCGGTGACCTACCTGGAGCTGGATGGCGAAGGCGTGAACGGCCGCGTGGCCGTGGCCACGGTGTTCGACCTGCAGGTGGCCAACTACGGCGTGCTGCGCGGCCTGGAGGGTGAGGGCGCCGACGGTGGCTACGACGCCAACCAGCCCTACACCCCGGCGTGGCAGGAGAGCATCACCGGCGTGCCGCGCGACCAGGTCATCACCGTGGCGCGCCAGTTCGCCGACAACGCCGACAAGACCCACGGCAAGTCCATGGTCATCATCGGCGCGGCGATGAACCACTGGTACCACTGCGACATGAACTACCGCGGCATCATCAACATGCTGATGATGTGCGGCTGCATCGGCCAGTCGGGCGGCGGCTGGTCGCACTACGTGGGCCAGGAGAAGCTGCGCCCGCAAACGGGCTGGACCGCGCTGGCGTTTGCGCTGGACTGGATCCGCCCGCCGCGCCAGCAGAACTCGACGAGCTTCTTCTACGCCCACACCGACCAGTGGCGCTACGAGAAGCTGGGCGTCGAGGAAGTGCTGTCGCCGCTGGCCGACAAGGACGCCTACCAGGGCAGCATGATCGACTTCAACGTGCGCTCCGAGCGCATGGGCTGGCTCCCCAGCGCGCCGCAGCTGCAGACCAACCCGCTGCAGGTGGTCAAGGACGCGCAGGCCCAAGGCATGGACGCCAAGGACTATGTGGTGCAGTCGCTCAAGAACGGCAGCATCACGATGAGCTGCGAGGATCCGGACAACCCGCTGAACTGGCCGCGCAACATGTTCGTGTGGCGCTCCAACATCCTGGGCTCGTCGGGCAAGGGCCACGAATACTTCCTCAAGCACCTGCTGGGCACGCAAAACGGCGTGCAGGGCAAGGATCTGGGCGCTCATGATGCCAAGCCGCAGGAGGTGAAGTGGCACGCCAACGCGCCCGAGGGCAAGCTCGACCTGATCGTGACGCTGGACTTCCGCATGAGCACGACCTGCCTGTACTCGGACATCGTTCTGCCCACGGCCACCTGGTACGAGAAGAACGACCTGAACACGTCAGACATGCACCCGTTCATCCACCCGCTGTCCGCCGCGGTCGATCCGGCATGGCAGGCGAGGAGCGACTGGGAAATCTACAAGGGCTTCGCCAAGGCCTTCAGCGAGGTCTGCGTCGGCCACCTGGGCGTGGAAAAGGAAGTGGTGCTCACGCCCATCATGCATGACACCGCGGGCGAGCTGGCCCAGCCCTATGACGTCAAGGACTGGAAAAAGGGCGAGATCGACCTGATTCCCGGCGTCACCGCGCCTCAAGTTACAGTGGTCGAGCGCGACTACCCGAACACCTATGCGCGCTTCACGTCACTGGGCCCGCTGATGGACAAGGTGGGCAATGGCGGCAAGGGCATTGGCTGGGACACCAAGACCGAGGTCGAGCAGCTGGGCGACCTGAACGGCCGCGTGCGCGAGGAGGGCGCGACCCAGGGCCGCCCGAAGATCGTCACCGACATCGACGCCACCGAGGTGGTGATGATGCTGGCGCCAGAGACCAACGGCCACGTCGCCTGCAAGGCGTGGGAGGCGCTCAGCAGGCAGACCGGGCGCGACCACGTGCACCTGGCGCTGCACCGCGAGGACGAGAAGATCCGTTTCCGCGACATCCAGGCGCAGCCGCGCAAGATCATCTCCTCGCCCACCTGGTCGGGGCTTGAGAGCGAGAAGGTCAGCTACAACGCCGGCTACACCAACGTGCACGAGCTGATCCCATGGCGCACCCTCACCGGCCGCCAGCAGTTCTACCAGGATCACCCCTGGATGCGCGACTTCGGCGAGGGCTTCGTCAGCTACCGCCCGCCGGTCAACCTGAAGGCGCTGCACGAGGTCGAGGGCAAGAAGCCCAACGGCCACCCGGAGCTTGCGCTGAACTTCATCACGCCGCACCAGAAGTGGGGCATCCACAGCACGTACAGCGACAACCTGCACATGCTGACGCTCAACCGTGGCGGCCCGGTGGTCTGGATCAGTGAGGACGACGCCAAGCGCGGCGGCATCGTGGACAACGACTGGGTCGAGCTGTTCAACGCCAACGGCGCGATCGCCGCACGCGCGGTGGTCAGCCAGCGCGTCAAGCCCGGCATGGTGCTCAAGTACCACGCGCAGGAGAAGACCATCAACACCCCGGGCTCGGAGATCACCGGCACGCGCGGCGGCATCCACAACTCGGTCACGCGCGTGGTGCTCAAGCCCACGCACATGATCGGCGGCTACGCGCAGTACAGCTACGGCTTCAACTACTACGGAACGATTGGCACCAACCGCGACGAGTTCGTGCTGGTGCGCAAGATGCGCCGCGTCGACTGGATGGAAGAGGAGGCTGGCAGCACTGCCGGCGCCCACGCCTGAGCCCCGCACCCGCTTGAGGAGAACACACGATGAAAATACGCGCACAAATCGGCATGGTGCTGAACCTGGACAAGTGCATTGGCTGCCACACCTGTTCCGTCACCTGCAAGAACGTCTGGACCAGTCGTCCGGGCATGGAATACGCCTGGTTCAACAACGTCGAGACCAAGCCCGGCATCGGCTACCCCAAGGAGTGGGAGAACCAGGACAAGTGGAACGGCGGCTGGGTGCGCAAGGGCGACGGCTCCATCGTGCCGCGCCAGGGTGGCAAGTGGAAGCTGCTCATGCGCATCTTCGCCAACCCCAACCTGCCGCAGATCGACGATTACTACGAGCCCTTTACCTTCGACTACGACCACCTGCAGTCCGCGCCCGAGATGAAGGCGCCGCCGACGGCGCGCGCGCGCAGCCTGATCACCGGCCAGCGCATGGAGAAGATCGAGTGGGGCCCGAACTGGGAAGAAATCCTCGGCGGCGAATTCTCCAAGCGCAGCAAGGATGTGAACTTCGAACAGGTCCAGAAGGACATGTACGGCCAGTTCGAGAATACCTTCATGATGTACCTGCCGCGCCTGTGCGAGCACTGCCTGAACCCGGCGTGCGTGGCGTCGTGCCCCTCGGGCTCGATCTACAAGCGCGAGGAAGACGGCATCGTGCTGATCGACCAGGACAAGTGCCGCGGCTGGCGCATGTGCGTCTCGGGCTGCCCGTACAAGAAGATTTACTACAACTGGCAGACCGGCAAGGCCGAGAAGTGCATCTTCTGCTACCCGCGCATCGAGGCGGGCCAGCCCACGGTGTGCTCGGAGACCTGCGTCGGCCGCATCCGCTACCTCGGCGTGCTGCTGTACGACGCCGACCGCATCCAGGAAGCGGCCAGCGTGGAGCGCGACAAGGATCTGTACCAGGCGCAGCTGGACATCTTCCTCGACCCGCACGACCCCGAGGTGATCGCCCAGGCGCGCGCCGACGGCATCCCCGACAACTGGATCGATGCGGCGCAGAAAAGCCCGGTCTACAAGATGGCCGTGGACTGGAAGATCGCGCTGCCGCTGCACCCCGAGTACCGCACACTGCCCATGGTCTGGTACGTGCCGCCGCTGTCGCCCATCCAGTCGGCGGCCAACGCCGGGCACCTGGGCGTCAACGGCGCGATCCCCGACGTCTCGCAGCTGCGCATTCCGGTGCAGTACCTGGCCAACCTGCTGACGGCCGGCGACACCGCGCCGGTGGTGCGCGCGCTCGAGCGCATGCTGGCCATGCGCGCCTACCAGCGCGGCGTGCACGTCGACCGCATCGAGAACCTGGACGTGCTCAAGCAGGTGGGCCTGACCAAGCACGACGTGCAGGACATGTACCAGGTGATGGCGATCGCCAACTACGAGGATCGCTTCGTCATCCCGACGACGCACCGCGAGTACGCCGAGAGCGCCTTCGACATCCGCGGCGGCTGCGGCTTCTCGTTCGGCAACGGCTGCTCCGACGGCTCGACCGACGTGAGCATGTTCGGCGCCAAGAAGAAGCGCACCATCACCATCAAGGCGACGGTGTAAGGAGGGACGCAAGCCATGTTCAAGAGCACCCCCGAATCCCTGCGCCTGACGCTGCGCGCGCTGGCGCGCCTGCTGGCCTATCCGGACGCCGAGCTGCGCGCGCAGATGCCGGCGCTGGTCGATGCGCTGCGCGTCGAGCAGGCGCTGCCCGGCGCGCGCATCGCCGAGCTGGACGCGCTGGCGCGCCAGATCGGCGCAATGGACCCGATGGAGGCCGAGGCGCGCTATGTCGATACCTTCGATCGTGGCCGCCAGACCGCGCTGCACCTGTTCGAGCACATCCACGGCGACTCGCGCGACCGCGGTCCTGCACTGATCGACCTGACGCAGACCTACGAGCGCGCCGGCCTGCACCTGGAGCAGGGCGAGATGCCCGACCACCTGGGCGTGGTGCTGGAGTTCGCCTCGACCCAGCCGACGGCCGTGGCGCGCGATTTCCTGGCCGAGATGGCGCACATCCTGAACGCGCTGTTCACCGCGCTGCAGCACCGCGCCAGCCCCTACGCCAGCGTGGTGGCCGCCGTGCTCGAAGCCGCGGGCCAGCAGGCCGAGGCGGTGGACATCGCCCCCGAGCCCGACATGGACGAGGCCTGGGCCGAGCCCGAGGCCTTCGACGGCTGCGCCACGCGCGGCCAGAACCGCCCCGCCCAGCCCCAGCCGATGCAGATCGTGCGCAAGGCACGTCCCCAATCTTCCCAAGGAGCCACACCATGACCGCCTGGCTTGACCACTTCCTCTTCGGCCTCTACCCCTACATCTGCCTGGCCGTGTTCTTCATCGGCAGCTGGATCCGCTTCGACCGCGACCAGTACACCTGGAAGAGCGACTCCTCGCAGCTCCTGCGCACGGGCAGCCTGCGCTGGGCCAACAACCTGTTCCACGTCGGCGTGCTGTTCCTGTTCTTCGGCCACTTCGTCGGCATGCTCACGCCGCACGTGCTGTACGAGTCCTTCATCAGCGCCGGCGCCAAGCAGGTCATGGCCATGGTCTCGGGCGGCATCGCCGGCCTGCTGGCCTTCATTGGCGTGTCCATGCTGCTGCACAGGCGGCTGACGGACCCGCGCATCCGCGCCACCAGCAAGACCAGCGATATCGCATTGCTGTGGATCTTCTGGATCCAGCTGGCGCTGGGCCTGGCGACCATCCCGCTGTCGGCCCAGCACCTGGACGGCTCGATGATGATGCTGCTGGCCGAATGGGGGCAGCGCATCGTCACCTTCCGCTCCGGCGCCGTCGAGCTGCTGGCCCCGGCCGGCTGGATCTTCAAGGCCCACATGTTCCTGGGCATGACGGTGTTCCTGATCTTCCCGTTCACCCGCCTGGTGCACATCTGGAGCGGCTTCGGCACGCTGGCCTACGTGCTGCGCCCCTACCAGCTGGTGCGCGCGCGGCGCCTGAACCTGCCGCCGGACAACAACCGCCCGCAGCGCACGCTGTGATCAGGCAAGGCACAAGCACAACCCGCGATTGAACTGGAAGCCACCATGAACACATCCTCTTGCGAAAGCGGCCAGTGCGGCTGCTCCGAGGCGCCGGCCGTCACCCCTGCTGCAGCCCCGGCCGTCGCGCGCATCAACGGCGTGGCGCTGCACGCGGCGGGCGAGACGCTGCCCGCCGACCTGCTGCGCCAGCGCGCCTGCACCGAGCTGTTGCGCCAGCAGGCACAGCAGGAAGGCCTGCTGGCGCAGGACGACGCCCCCGGCCTGGACGGCGCGACCAGCGAGGCCGCCACCCAGGCCATCGAGGCGCTGCTCGACCGTGCGCTGCAGGTGCCCGAGCCGGGCGAAGACGCCTGCCGCCGTTACCACGACGCCCACCCGGCCTTCGGCGGCCAGGGCGAGCGCGCCCACCTGCGCCACGTGCTGTTCGCGGTCACGCCCGGCGTCGACGTCGGCCTGCTGCGCCAGCGCGCCGAGGCGCTCTTGCTGGAGCTGCGCTGCGCCGACGAGGGCGGCCCGGCGTTTGCCGAGGCCGCGCGCCAGTGGTCCAACTGCCCCAGCGGCGTCGACAACGGCGGCGACCTGGGCTGGCTCACGCCCGAGGACTGCGCGCCCGAGTTCGCGCGCGAGGTCTTCGGCTCGCAGGAGGTCGGCGTGCTCGCCCGCCTGGTGCACAGCCGCTTTGGCCTGCACGTGGTGCAGGTCTGCGCGCGCAAGGCGGGCGAGCCCACGGCGTTCGACGACGTGCGCGCCAGCATCGCGCTGGTGCTGCGCCAGCAGGCCTGGGTCAACGCCATGCGCCAGTACCTGCAGCTGCTGGCCGGCGCCGCCGAGGTCGAGGGCGTGGATCTGGATGCCGCCGACAGCCCTCTGGTGCAATAACGCGGGCCGGCGCCATGCCCGACGACGAGCTGTTGCAGCGCCTGCAGCACTTCCACCACAACGCTTTCCCGCAGTACCGCGAGCAGTTCCAGGCCCTGGTCGACCAGGGCCAGCACCCGACGACGCTGTTCATCGGCTGCTCCGACTCGCGCCTGCTGCCCTATCTGCTGACCGGCGCCGGCCCGGGCGAGCTGTTCCTGGTGCGCAACGTCGGCGCCTTCGTTCCGCCCTACGACGGCTCGCACGGCCACCACGGCACGGCGGCGGCCATCGAGTTCGCGGTGCTCAGCCTGGCCGTGCAGCGCATCGTCGTCTGCGGTCACAGCCACTGCGGCGCCATCAAGGCGCTGTATGGTGAAACGCCGCCGGAGGCGCAGAACCTGCACCGCTGGCTGGACCTGGGGCGCGACGCAGTGCTGCCGCTGCCGCCCGGCGCCGACGTGCTGCGCCGCACCGAGCAGCGCGCCGTCGTGCTGCAGCTCGAACGCCTGATGGACTACCCCATGGTGCGCCGCCGCGCGCAGCAGGGCAGCCTGGCGCTGCACGGCTGGCACTACGTGATCGAGGACGGGGAGGTGCACGTACTCGACGTGCAGTCCGGCAGCTTCATTGCCGCATCGTGCGCGCAGCACAGCGGCGCCGTGCCCTATCCGCCCTACGTCGAGCACGATGGACAGGTGCTTGCCGTCGACTGAACGTCCGGCGGGGAGAGCGCCTTCCAGCCGGCTGAGCGCTGCCGATGCCGTGCCTGCCCATGCGGGCTTTGGCGCCATGGACAATCGCGAGCATGACAACCGCCGCGCCCTCCGGGCCGCCCCATCTTTCGCCTGCGCCCGCGGCGCAGCGCTGGCGCCCGGCGCACCTGGTGCTGGCGCCCTACCGGCTGGGGTTTGCCGCGGCCATGGCCACGCTGATGCTGGCCAGCCTGTGGTGGCTGGCCGTGCAGTGCGCGGCGCTCGCCCCGGTGCGCACCTGGCACGCGGCGCTGCCGACAGCGCTTGCGCCCACGTTGGCGCATGCAGCGGTCATGGTATTGGGCTTTTTCCCGCTGTTCTTCACCGGCTTCATCTTCACCGCGGTGCCGCGCTGGCTGCACGTCACGCGGCTGACGCCGCACCGTCTGGTGCGCCCGGTACTGGCGCAGCTGCTGGGCTGGCTGGCGTGGCTGGCCGGCGCGCTGTGGTCGCCAACGCTGGCGCTGACGGGCGCCGCCTGCGCCGCCTGGGGGCTGGGCTGGGTGGCCTGGCTGCTGCTGCGGCTGGTGCGCAAAAGCCACGACGACGACCGCGTGCACCCGCGCTGCATTGCCGCGGCGCTGGCTTGGGGCAGCGCCTGCCTGGCCGCGCTTGCCCTGGCACTGGCGCTGCAGCAGATGGCTGCGGCACGGGCGGCGGTGCTGGCCGGCCTGTGGGGCTGCGTGGCCGTGGTCTTCGTCGTTGCGGCGCACCGCCTGATTGCCTATTTCTCGGCCGACGTGCTGCCGCGCCTGGCGCGCTGGGGCCACTTCCCGATTCTCTGGGTCATGCTGGCCGCGCTGCTCGGCCAGGCCGGGTTCGAGCTGCTGCAGCTGCTGCAACCAACGGGCATGGCCTGGCAGTGGCTGCTGGGGACGCTGGCATGCGTGCAGGCGCTGGTGGCCGCGGTGCTGCTGCGCCAGGCGATTGGCTGGTGGCGCCTGCGCAGGCCGCGCAACCGGCTGATGCGGCTGTTTTTCACCGGCTTCGTCTGGTTGGGCCTGGCGCTGAGCCTGCAGGCTTTTGCCCATGGCTGGCAGCTGGTGCGCGGCGGGCAGCCGCCGTGGTCGGGCGCGGCGCTGCATGCGCTGACCATGGGGTGTCTCGCCACGCTGATGCTGGCCATGGTCACGCGCGTGTCCTGCGGTCACAGCGGGCGCGCGCGCCTGGCCGACGCCGTGGTCTGGCCGCTGTTCGTGCTGCTGCAACTGGCCACGCTGGCGCGCCTGGCCGCCGGCGTGAGCCCGCCCGCCGCCGCGCCCTGGCTGCTGGCGGGGGCTGCCGCGTTGTGGGCGCTGGCCATGACCGCCTGGGGCCTGCGCCTGGGCCACTGGTATGGCTGCCCGCGCCCCGACGGCAAGCCGGGCTGAAGCAATGATGAAGACAGACATGACTGCGAGCGATCAAGACCCGGTGCTGGCCACCGTGGCCGGCAGCAGCGCCGCGCTACAGGCCTTGCTGCAGGCACGCCAGACGGTGCTGCCGCGCCGGCTGGCCGCGCCCGGCCCCGACGCACAGCAGCTGCGGGCCATCGTGGCTGCTGCCGCGGCCGCGCCCGACCACGGGCGGCTGCTGCCCTGGTTCTTCGTGCTGGTGCCCGCCGGCGCGCGCGACGCGCTGGGCCGGGCCTTTGCCCAGGCGCTGCGCGAGCGCGACCCCGAGGCATCGCCCGAGCAGCTGGCGCAGGCGCACGAGAAAGCCCTGCGTGCGCCGACGCTGCTGGTGGCGGTGCTGGACGCCGGTTGCGGCGGCGCGCCGGACATCGACGCCTTCGAGCGCGCCGTCTCGGCCGGCTGCGCCATCGACAACCTGCTGCTGATGGCGACCGCGCTGGGCTTTGGTTCGGCTCTGACCAGCGGCAAGGCGCTGCAGTCGCGGCCATTGCGCGACCTGCTGGGGCTTGCGCCCGGCCAGCGCGCGCTGTGCTGCATCAGCCTGGGCACGGTGGCCGCACGCAAGCCGCCGCGCCAGCGTCCTCAGGTGCACGATTTTTTGCGCGTTCTGGTGTCCGGCCAGGGCGCACAGGCCGTCTCCATCCATTCAACAGAGAACCCACTATGAGCATCGAGCATTTCGACGATTTCCTGCGCATGGCGCGCGAACAGAAGGAGCGCCAGCGCCTGCTGCTGGTCTTTGCGGCCCGCGAGCTGCCCGAGGGCGCGACACCCGCGCAGCGCGCGCAGTTCGAGCGCGGCGAGGGCGGCGCGCTGGTGCCGCTGATGTGCGTAGATAAAAAACCCGAGGAGCTGACCTCGTTTGCCGCGCTGCAGGACGAGGTTCGCCAGCAAATGGCGTTCCAGGGACTCGATTGGTCGCTGGTCTTTGCCGGTGCGCTGGCCGGTGTGCTTGACGCCGAACCCAGCGACGCCCAGGTCGACCAGCAGCTGCAGCGCATGGTCGACGCGGTCAAGTCCGGCCAGCTGGCGGCCTACCTGCCGTTCAACCGCGATGGGGAGCCGGTTGTGCTCGGGCGCTGAGTTGCCCCGCCCGCCGTCGGGTCAGTGGATCACCACCGGATTCTGAGCGAGGCCGGTGTAGCGATCCAGAGCGTCCTCCACCTCCTGCTGGGTGGGCGTGTCGCGCTGCCAGGCCAGGATTTGCTGCTGGAACATCTCGGCCCAGGAGCCGTCCAGATAGACCTCCTTGCCCGAGCGTTTGTCGACGATTTCAAAGCCATGGCGCACGAGCTGTGCCGGCTGCGGCGCGTCGCCGTCCGCGTTGCGGTCCGGGACGCCGGTCTGGATGTGGACGACCACGAAGGCGTCGGAGTCGTAGAGCGTTTGCATGGCGTGTCCTCCCTTATTCCACTTCTATATCAACCGATTACTTTGTCGGCTTCGCTTGTCGTGCTACAGCACTGTCTGAACCGCCCCGGGTTTCAAGGAGGCTGATTGGTTTAAGTTGACACCTCTGTCGAGGTGTTGCTGACGGCGAGTTGCCGCCAGTAGTTTGCCTCAGCTTCTGCGGGAGGGATGCCCCCAATCGGCGT